>NZ_CEZBFX010000150.1:0-10695 GCF_982964205.1 Roseofilum sp.
GGTGGTGCAGAATGCAGTGGAGGGGGCGGGGGGGCAAACGATCCCCCCCGTATCCGTACCCCTGTACTATTGCTATTGGAAGAATTTGGGGCAACTGAAGGTCTAGGCTGAGAACGAGGCGTTGAGGTTGGAGATTTCTGTAGAGACGGTGTAGAACTTGATGAACTGCCAGAGCGGTTAGTAGAACTGCTCGAACTACCTGAAGACCGAGGGCGTGAAGAACCCCCACTAGCGCTAGAACCACTAGAACGAGAGCGATTACCACCCGATCGCGATCGCCCCCCAGAGCTAGAACCAAACGATCCGCCCCGCGATCTCCCCCCGCTCTTTTTCGCCACTGCTTCCATACCGATCTCAAACTCTGTATTCAGCAATGACTCGGATACCGAAAGGGGAACCCCTTGAATCATCAACCACAAGGCGATCGTCGTGACCCAAAACCTTAAATTAGCATTAAGACGCATCTTAAGCCTATCCTCTGAAGCCCATTACCTCCAGTGTGCCTTTTCCATTCTCCAACTGTCCAATTAAACTCTCAAAAGGCACTCTAGCAATAGGCAAAAAGGGAAACGGAGCTTTACCCTTTCCTTCAACTGTCCATAAACGCATTTTTGTATTCACGGTTGCTCCCTGAGAGCAGCAGACAGTGGTATTGTGTGGTGACACGGCTTAATTTTAACGGTTATGAGTGCAGACCAAGAACAATCTCAGTCTAATTCCTCATCTTTATTAGAAAGGATGGGTGCATTCTTCCAATGGGAGAGTTTGAATACAAATTGGCAGACGGAAGTTTTAGCCGGAGCGACGACGTTTATTACCATGGCTTATATTTTGGTCGTCAATCCCGATATTTTGTCGAACGCCATTTTTTTACAAGAGAGTCGAGATTTATTTGGAGAATTGGTCATTGCTACGGCCTTTTCAGCAGCGATCGCCTCTTTAATCATGGGATGTTATGCAAAATACCCCTTTGCCCTCGCTCCAGGCATGGGATTGAACGCCTATTTTGCCTTCTCCATTGTCCTCAGACTTGGCATTGATTGGCGAGTTGCCTTAACCGCAGTTTTTCTCGAAGGGCTGATTTTTATCGGCTTAACCCTCTCCAATATTCGCGCTCAGATGGTAACGGCTATTCCTGCTTGTATTAAGCAATCTACCGCTGCTGGAATTGGCTTATTTATTACATATGTTGGACTCAAAAATGGTGGGTTAATCGTAGGCGATCAAATCACCATAACCACTTTAGGAGAATTAAATAATCCCGTCACCTTAATGGCCATTTTCGGAATCCTGATTACCTCGGCATTTATGGTGCGACGGATTCGGGGCGCATTGCTATTAGGAATCTTCGCTACGGCCATTTTAGCCTGGATTTTGGGTGTCGCCCCCTTACCAAGCGGTATTCTTGCCTTTCCTCAATGGCCGAGTGATTTATTCGGTCAAGCCTTTGTCGGATTGGTAAATCTGAATCAAATCCCCTTTTGGGAACTATTAGCCATTCTATTTGTTCTCCTATTTGTTGATTTATTTGATACCGTAGGCACCCTAGCCGGGATTGGCATGAAAGCCGGTTTAATTAATGACCGAGGGGAACTTCCTCGAGCCAGTCAAGCATTTATGGCTGATGCCGTTGGCACAACCATGGGCGCAATTTTAGGGACATCAACCGTAACCACTTACATCGAATCAGCTTCGGGGATTTCCGAGGGGGGGCGATCGGGATTTACGTCCGTGGTTTGTGCCCTATTGTTTGCACTCTCTATCTTCTTTATTCCCCTGATTTCCGGCATTCCTCCCTTTGCCACTGCACCTGCGTTGGTCATTATTGGCGTGTTGATGATGGGCAGTGTACGCTCTATCCATTGGGACGATCCAGCCGAATCTATCCCTTCATTTCTGACATTAGTTTTTATACCTCTAAGTTTCTCAATCGCCGAAGGTTTGGCGATCGGATTTATCACCTATCCGTTGCTCAAATCCTTTCAAGGTAAAATGCACGAAGTCGCTCCCGCGGTATGGGCGATCGCAGCCATCTTTACTCTACGGTTTGTATTAATGGCGCTACAGATTGGAGGGTAATGCTTGGATGTCGAGTCTTTTTAAAAAAATCAATCAATTGTAGGAATTCCCCAGATATAGAAGACTGGGGGATACATAGCACAATTGATCCATTAATCCATCCGATCTAAAATAGAGTAATCCTCCATTGAGGTCGGCAACAACTGAAATGCTGGCGATGGCTTCCCTGCGATCGCCATAATCAGTTTTTAACCTAAGTTTCGATTAGCTCAAAAGTCAAAGCATGTCTGATTTACTCCCACTTACCGATGAAACCATTTGGGCAATTGTGGATGAAACCCTAGAAAATAGCCTAGAAGATCAAAGAGTTAATGAATTAGTATGGTATCATTTAGGCTATCGCTATAATTCAGATAACCAAACTTGGGATATCAGCCAAGCGATCGACGATTGGGGTGAAGTTTATCCGGAACCTCCTGATTTTATAGATTCTCGTCCAGCAACCCTAAAGCTAACTCGCTCTATTCCTCCAGAAAATAAACAACTGCTCAAGCAGGAATTAGGATTTAAAGGATATAAAATTGGTGAATTTGGTCCGCGACAAACTCGACGAGCAACTATGGCAAATTGGTTACTGAGTTATCGTAAACTTCAGCCACCTATCCAATCTTAACATCGATTGAAACCTTGTTTCTTGATAGAATGACTGGACTATTTTAATACGCTTCTTTATTCCTATGGATTGAGGTACAAGTTGCCGACTACAGTCCGTTAGAGTTAAGCCTAATTTTTGATTCATACGATAGATCAAGAAAACGAGAGACTTGTTACTCAAAATAGGAGCAATTAGTGATGAATAGTTCAGCTTTTCCCAGATCCTCTAGTTTAGCACTCTGTAATCGGTTCAACGATTTCTGTTCCTCTCACGTCTGGGGTGATTTTAAGTTTGTGGAAACTAAACTACAAGAACTCCTTCAAGAAAACCAGAGACTAAAGTATTTACTCAACCAAACAGAAGAACGCTACACCCTAGCAATTTCTAGCAGTCAAGTCGGAGTATGGGATTGGAACTTACAGACAAATGAAATATATATTTCGCCCAACTTAAAAGGAGTTTTGGGGTATCAAAATGAAGAAATTCCCAATTATATCGATCCTTGGATGGATTTGATTCATCCTGACGATCGAGAGATGACAAGGAAGTCAGTTCAAGAACATTTAGATGGCTCAACCCCTCTTTATGAAGTTGAACATCGGATCGTCCATAAAGATGGAAGTATTCGCTGGCTGTTGACACGAGGAATTGCGTTTCGAGATAGTGAAGGCAAGCCTTATCGCATGGCAGGTACAGATACGGATATCACGTCTCAAAAACAGAGTTCTAATTTAATCAACAGATTGCTAGATCGCCTATTAATGGTGATTAAGACGGTGGGAGAAGGTATTACTCTGAGTGATGATAAGGGACATTTCACGATTTTTAATCCTAAAATGGAAACTCTGACCGGATATTCTCAAGAAGAGGCGAATAAAGCGAATAACTTTTTAAACTTGTTATATCCGAACCCAGCAGATTTAACGCAAGTGACCGCTCAGATGAATCAGGTGCGCGATCATGGAAAAATAGAAGATGTAGAAACGGTCATTTGCACGAAAAATGGAGAACAGAAAACACTGTTGGTTTCTACCTCTATGATTTGGGAAGAAGAACGATATTGGTATTTGAGTGTTTATCGAGATATTACCGATCGCAAGCACACAGAAGAAGAATTACGCCACAATAAACGCTTTATTGAACAACTGACTGATGCTTCTCCTGAAGTACTCTACTTGTATGATTTGCAAACGGAGAAAAATATTTATGTTAATCGCTCTCTAGAAAGTGTGCTGGGTTATTCTCCCAAAGAGATTCAGTCCCAAGGATCGATATTTTTTGAGCAAAATTATCATTCGGATGAATTGGAACATATTGAAACGATAAAACAGGAGTGGTTAAGTTTAGCCGATGGGGAAGTACAGGAAGTTGAGTATCGGATGCGCCATCGGAATGGGTCTTGGGTGTGGCTGCGATCGCGTAATATGATCTTTAAGCGAAATGCACAAGGAGTTCCGATTGAAATTTTAGGCACAGCGATTGATATTACTACCCACAAATTGATTGAATTACAACTCTGGGAAAGTGAGGCACGACTGCATACGATTATTAATAGCGCTTCTGATGGCTTGCTGATTGTGGATCTTCAAGGTGTGATTCAGTTTGTTAATCCCGCAGCAGAAAAATTGTTTAATCGTCCCCTGTCTAGTTTAGTCGATCACGATTTTGGTCAACCCCTAACCGTGGCCAGTGTAACAGAAATTGATTTAATTCAAGGGAAACAGGTGATGGGTGTTGGAGAAATGAGTGTTTCTCAAACCTATTGGTTGGGCGAACCCGTTTATGTTATTAGTATTCGCGATATTACAGAGCGCAGACAGGCAGAGGAGGCACTCAGAGAAAGTGAAGAACGGTTTCGTCAATTAGCCGGCAATATTCAGGATGTATTTTGGTTGGCTTCTACCCATCCCTATCAGATTGAATATATGAGTCCTGCGTATGAACAGGTTTGGGAGCGATCGCTCTCAAAAGTCTATGAGCCTAATTTTTCTTGGTTAGAGAGTATCGATCCCCAAGATCGCGATCGCGTTCAAGAAACCTGGGATCGGCAGATTCAGGGCGAACATACCTTTTGTGAATATCGAATTCTTTGTCCCAATGGGAAAACCCGATGGATTTGGGATCGAGCCTTTCCCATTGAAGATCAGTGGGGAAATATTGAGCGCATCGCTGGAATTGCAGAAGATATTACCGATCGCAAACAAGCGGAAGAAGAATTAAAATATCGCCTCAAATTGGAAACTGCCTTATCTGAAGTTTCTAAATGGCTCACTCGCCATGACACCCTCGATTTTGACGATCTGTTGGGAATTCTAGCCCAAGCAATGGGGGCTAACCGCGTCTATTTAATTCGCTTCAATTCAGAAGAAACTCAGTTGAGTTTAACCGATGAATGGTGTAATGCTCAGAGTATACCATTTCGCGATCTGCTTCAAGACCTGGATGTAGCTCCTTTTGTCTGGTGGTTTGAGACTCTGCGCCAACAGGATATGTTGATATTTAATTCCCTTGATGATCTGCCAGCGATCGCGAAGTTAGAGAAAGCCTATTTAGAATCGTTGCAGATTGGTTCCCTCTTAGCTGTTCCCATTTGGACAGCATCTGGAAAACTTTGGGGACAGATTACATGTGAGTCTCATTGTCAGAACCCTAAACAATGGTCGGTCAAAGATAGTCGGATTTTACAGGTGGTAGGGGAAATGCTCTATACCCATACTGCCCGTCAGCAAGCCCAACTCGAGCAACAAGAGTCAATTTCTCAACAAATCCGCCAACAACAAGAATTAGCCCGCTCTAACGCCGAATTACAGCAATTTGCTTATGTTGCTTCCCATGATTTGCAGGAACCCCTGCGAGGAGTTGTGAGCTTTAGTCAACTATTGAAGGAAGATTATGGCGATCTTCTCGATGATGAAGGGCAAAGCTATCTTCACTGTATCCTCAGTGAAGGACAACGAATGCAAAGCTTAATCCGCGATTTATTAGCCTTTTCACGGGTGGGAACTCGCGCTCAAGAGAGGCTTCCCACCGATCTTCACGAGGTATTAGAACAGGTATGGATTAACTTAAAAGTCGCGATCGAGGAAAGTGGTGCAACCATTACCCACGATCCCTTACCCACCATCCACGCCGATCGCTCCCAGATGGTGCAACTGTGGCAAAATTTATGCAGTAACGCCATCAAGTTTCGCAGCGATCGCCCCCTGAAGATTCACCTTGGCGCTCAACGTCAAGATTGCCATTGGCTATTTTGGGTGCAAGATAACGGTATTGGTATTGATCCTCATTATGCCGAGCGCATCTTTGTCCTTTTCCAAAGGCTCCATTCCCAAAGCACTTTTCCAGGCACAGGCATTGGGTTAGCGATCTGCGATAAGATTATTCAACGCCATGGGGGAAAGATTTGGGTTGAGTCTCACCTGAACCAGGGAGCGACATTTTATTTTACAATTGGCGATCGCACCTGATGATAATTTTGTACTTTGAATTACAGTTCTGAACCCGTTCATATTTTGTTGATCGAAGACTCTCCGAGTCAAGCAGCCTTAACAGTGCGGGCATTTCGGGAAGGCTCGATGACGTATCAGATCCATGTGGTAGAAACTGGGGAACAGGCGATCGCCTTTTTATATCAGCAGGAACCCTATCAGCAAAGTCCGCGCCCCCAGATCATACTATTAGACTTCAAGTTACCGACTAAAACGGGTTTAGAAGTCTTAGCGGAGATTAAAGCCGATCTATGTCTGAGGGTAATTCCTGTGATCGTGTTAAGCAACTCAGAGAATGAAGCCGATATTCTGTCGAGTTACGAAAATTATGCCAATTGTTATCTGAGTAAACCCTCCTCTTTTTATCAGTTCCAAGACTTGATTCGCCGAGTAGAAGAATTTTGGTTAACTTCTGTTAAACTCCCCCCCATACCCGGTACAATATTCTAACCTGAAAAGCAAATCCCAATCCTGCGAATCATAAGATTGAGGCTGCGGTAATTGAAACATCAAGGCAGATAAAAAGGGATGTCATGTATAATTGTTTATCAATTAGCCTTTTGTGTTGAAGATAGTCAAGGATTAAGCCTGGTGAATCAAGTTATCCTAAATGTACTATTGATTGAAGATAATCCTACTGATGTTCGTCTGATTGAAACTTTACTCAGAAGGACACAAGGATGCGATTACCAAATTGATCGTGTGGAAATCATGGCTGAAGCTATAGAATGGGTCTTGAAAAAATCTTATGCAGTAATTTTATTAGATTTGTCGTTGCCAGATATCAGAGGTTTAGAGACTTGTCAAGTTATGTATCAACAAGCGCCTCATATTCCCATTATCGTGCTGACCGGCTTAGAGGATGAAATCACCGCCATATCAGCACTCAAAGTAGGGGCACAGGATTATATTTTTAAGAACGAGTTACGTCCCAATATGCTGGCTCGTGCCATTCATTATGCAATCAAGCGAAAAGAAACCCTAGAAAAATTACGGCAAAGTGAAGCTCGCTACCGAGGCATTATTGAAGATCAAACAGAATTTATTTGTCGATTTCTAGCCGATGGAACCATTACGTTTATTAACCGAGCCTTTAGTTTATTTTGCCATCAATCCCCAGACTCCTTAATCGGTCAGTGTGCTTCCTATAAATTGTTTACCCAAGACTGGCATCAACTTCAGACACAACTGAGCCAAATCACCCCCAAAAGTCCTACCATTACCTTGGAATTACCCATCCTTGGTCATAACCCCCATCTGATTTGGCAATCTTGGACGATTCGAGGAATTTTTACGTCCCAGAACACTTTAGCTGAATATCAAGCAGTAGGTCGAGATATTACCAACACCAAACAAGCAGAATTGATTTTAAGAAAACAAGCCCAACAGGAAAAAATTCTTAGTATTATCACCCAAAAAATTCGTCAATCCCTTAATTTAGAGGAGATCTTAAAAACTACAGTTCAGGAAGTGCAGCAACTCCTGCAAGCCGATCGAGTGTTAATCTATGGTTTACACCCAGAACCGCAGTTAAGTGTTTTGGTAGAGTCAGTTGCTCCTGATTGTACTTCAATTTTAGGAGAAAGCATTGAGGAAGTTAACCTCGAAGAAATCCTCGATTGGGGTTCAGAATCAGAGTTAAAACTAGGGGTGATTGAAGAGGTTTTATCCCCAGCTCGCTCTGCATTTCAAGAAAAGTTACATCAATGGCAGGTTAAATCCCAATTGGTGATTCAAATTAAGTGTTTTGAGTTACTCACCTCCGATCGAGATGTGGGGATAAAATCACCAGAAGAATTACGGCAAAAAACACCCGAATCTCTTTGGGGGCTTTTAGCCTTACAGGATTGTCGATCGCCACGTACTTGGCCAGAAGATCAACTAGCATTACTGAGAAAAATCACCCATCAGGTAGCGATCGCCATCCGTCAAGGGCAACTGTATCAACAATTAGCTCAAACCAATCGGGTACTCCAACAAATGGCTACCCTAGACGGCTTAACGGGTATTGCCAATCGACGAGGCTTCGATCAATACTTAGCAGTGGAATGGCGCAGACTTGCCCGTGAAGGCACTCCCCTCTCCGTTATCCTATGCGATGTCGATTATTTCAAACTCTATAATGATACCTATGGCCATCAAGCTGGAGATGATTGCTTACGAAAAGTTGCCCAGGCGATCGCCTCATCAGCCCAACGTCCAGCCGATTTAGTCGCTCGCTATGGTGGGGAAGAATTTGTGGTGCTTCTCCCTAACACTCCCTTAGATGGCGCTCTAGAAGTCGCTGACAAAATTCAGGAAGAGATTCAGGATCGAGAAATTGAGCATCTCGCTTCCCCGATCCGATCGAACTTAACGTTATCTCTAGGAGTCGCGTGCCAAACTCCTCGATTAGACATGGAACCCTATCAGCTACTAATCAATGCCGATGAAGCTCTCTATCAATCTAAAGCTCAGGGGCGCAATACCATTCAGACCCATGGATTAAGCTTGGATAATCACTCAAAATTAGTGTAGACTTTCATCAATTTTCATCAATTCAGGTATGATTCTCTTGAAGGTGCATCTAGACCATAGACTTCTTGCAGAAGTCAGGCAAAAGGGAATAAGCACTCTAGCAATAGTCATCAGACATGTGATTACTAGATGGCTATACTCATCCTCTGACCTTAAATCTTAAGATGCAAAATCTGAGATGATGACAGATGTTACCTCTAAGCACTATATCCAATCTCTGATGTCTTCGTTGATTCTGATTGTTGAAGAAGATCCTCCCTTCGCGAAAGAATTGAGTTTATCGATCGATCCGCCTTTAGCGGGGGCGATTGTCTCACATCAGTATGTCACTCAAACTGTCCGTGAGATCGCAGAAATCACCACAGAGCAACCCCATCTGATCGTTGTCGATGTCAACAGCAGCAACTTGAAACCTCTCACTGAGGCGATCGCTTATCGACAGAAGTGCCAAACTTACCCTCCAGCGATTTTAGCCATCAGTGAGTGTCACCAACCCGATTTTATTAGCCAAATTTTGGAGCTGGGGGCTGATGATTATTTACCCAAACCCCTTCATCCTCAACTGCTCAACAAACGAATTACCAGCTTACTGGGCATCTCTCATCCCCAAGATCGTTGCTTCATCGACCCTTATCTTAATCAAGCTTTAAATCATCTACAAGCCCTCAATGAGCTAAAATCTCGGATTATTACCACCATCTCCCATGAATATCGTACCCCCCTCACCACTATCGGTTTATCCATCGGGATGCTAGAGCGATATCGAGATAAGTGGGATCGGGAAAAACAAAATAAGCATTTTGACCGGATTCATAAAGCCATTAACCATATGACTAGCCTCTTAGAGGATATCCTGTTTATCAAGGATGCGGATTTTGGCTTACTGGAATTTAACCCCACGCTGGTGGATGTAATTCCCCTGTTTGAAGAAGCGATTGCCCGGATGCAAACGATCGCCGGTTCCCAATATTCCCTGGAATTTCTCCCCCAAGACTCTGTCACCTCATGGATGCTCGATAGCAGCTTACTTGAGCAAATCCTCGTTCACTTACTCTCCAATGCCATTAAGTATTCTCCCCAGGGAGGAACCGTATCTGTTCGCGTGCGTTGTCTGAACAACACTATGGAATTTCAGATTCAAGATCGAGGAATTGGCATTCCTGAATCTGAGCAACAGCATCTGTTTGATTCCTTTCATCGAGGCAGCAATATTGGCAATATTGGTGGAACAGGCTTAGGACTTTCCATTGTCAAAAAAAGTGTGGATTTACACAACGGAACCATTCACATTAACAGCCAAGTAAACCAAGGAACCACCTTCACCATTACCTTACCCACCAGACCCTAAAATCATCTCGCAATAGTGAATGAGATTCCGGATATAATTACTAATCCTATTTTTTCTCTGCTGTTTCGCCAATTCCTGGCGACTCATTTGGTAAAATGTAGTCTCAGTTACCAATAATTTCATTTGTTTATGCATCTCCGTGTGAATCGACTGCCAAGCCATCTCAGTGGGGGAATCGGGTTCATCCCCAAACCGGGGTGCAATCTGTTGCGCAAAAAAATCTTCAGCCTCCTGGCAAGCTGGAATTAATCCGTCTAGATTAGTCTTGCTTGTAGCCAGCATTAAGACTTTCCTTAAGCGTTCGAGAAAGTGCTGGTAAATCTGCTTGTGTTGTTGCCATAACATAGAGGTATTTCATCCCCTCGCTTTTTTTAAAGGTGTAAAGTTATAGTAATAGTATTAAATAACAGAGCATCAGAGATAACCTGAAATCAGGATCTGCATCTTTGTTATCTCCACCACCAACTATTTTTCCATTGCGATTATCCTAATCTCGTAATCTTGAGTCCCTTCGATGATTCCGAGATTAGATTAGCTATTATCATTCCCAAAACATCCACCCGCTATGAAAACCATCACTGAACCCAACTCCCTCGATCTTACCCTTCCCCACTGGTTAACTGCTTGTTTAAACCCAGAGCAAGTCCTCGCTGAATCGATTCCTCCCC
>NZ_CEZBFX010000151.1:0-10548 GCF_982964205.1 Roseofilum sp.
TCTGTTTTTTGAGTTCTCCTTACTTTATTTTATCTTTTCTTTATAAACAGTCTCTAAGGGTTACCGGTTCATTCACCCTTAAATCTGTTGCCAGCCAAGTTTGCCTCCCTGCTGCCGTCCGCCCCAATTTCCGGTGTAACTGGTACTCTAGAGGTTGGGAAGAAGTCGATTGAACCGATAAAACTTGTTCCGGTTGTAACATTGGAAGTGAGAGGTGGGGTAATGAGGGAATGGGGAAAATTTTGATTTAATTTAGACCTGATGTAAATTATAGCGCTACCTGCTGGGCCTTGACAGGGAAAGGAAGAAACCAGCCTATTGGGATTTGAGTAGCCAGGGATACTAAAACTTCTAGAATTTCTCACCCTAGATTAATTTTAATCCAGTATTCTAGACAAGATAGTGAGCTAATCAAGGGATATTTATGGGTTTAACCGAAAATTTAAATAAGACATCCCAAGCTGTTTTTGCTAACCTCTCTGCAAGCATTAAAGCCAGATTCAAGGAAGCAACTGAAGAATTACAGAACTCTGGGATTATCGAGCAAGCCTGTCAAAACGGAGACTTGGCTCCCGACTTCTCTTTACCGAATACAATGGGGAAAACCATCACCCTCAGTGAGTTACTTAAAGTCGGACCAGTGGTCATTTCCTTCTATCGAGGGAAATGGTGTCCGTTTTGCAACCTAGAATTACAAGCTCTCCAGCGCATCTCTCCCAACTTAAAAGATCTAGGAACGACTCTCGTTGCCATTTCACCTCAAACCTTTGATCATTCATCTGGCACAGTTGACCAAAATCAACTCACATTTGATGTTCTCAGCGATCGCGGTAATTCCATCGCTCGAAGCTATGGTTTAGTCTTTCGCTTACCAGAATCTCTCCGAGTCATCTATCAAAGCTTTGACATCGATCTTCCGGCTTACAATGGTGATGAAACTTTTGAATTACCTATTCCAGCCACCTACATTATCGATCAAGATGGCAAAGTAGCCCTATCTTTTATTAATGCAGATTACACTCAGCGTCTTGACCCTCGTGACATTATAAAAACGTTACGCTCTCTTAAAAATGGGCAATCTTAAAGAAAAACACAATTGACTCATTACCTATTGACTTATTACCAGCGCATAGCGCTTTAAGGGTACACTTGAGAGTGAAAAAAATATTTCAGGGAGTTCCCATGAAAGCAACAGGACATTGCCAGTGTGGTGCAGTTACCTACTCGGCCGAAGGGATGGAAACCGATGTTCATACTTGTCACTGCAACATCTGTGTACGATGGACAGGTGGCCCTGCATTTGCGGTGAGTGTTGGTCAAGTCACATTTGAAGGAGAGGAAAATATCAGTCGATTTGATTCATCAGAATGGGCAGAGCGAGGATTTTGTAGTCGTTGTGGGACTCATCTTTTCTATCGTTTGAAAGAAGCAGATCAGTATATGCTTTGGATGGGCACATTTGATGATTCAACCCAATTCAAGCTGGCCGGAGAAATCTTCATTGACCAAAAGCCCCACTTCTATGATTTAGCCGGCGATCATCCACGACTAACCGGTGAAGAATTTATGGATTCAATACTTAACAATTAAATTGATAAAGTTACGGGTAAATGAAACCCACTTTAATACCTCTTCGATTAAAATAGAGAAAGCAGTCCCCTTGATACCCTAGCGTGCAAATAACTTTTCTTGGAACTAGCTCCGGTGTCCCTACGCGATCGCGTAATGTTTCGGCGATCGCCCTTCGTCTTCCTCAAAAGTCTGAACTCTGGCTCTTTGACTGCGGAGAAGGGACTCAGCACCAATTCCAACGCAGCGACCTCAAAGTTAGCCAACTTCGGCGGATCTTCATTACCCACATGCATGGCGATCATATCTTTGGCCTAATGGGTTTACTCGCCAGTTGTGGTTTAGCCGGAAGCATGGAGCAAATCGATATTTATGGCCCCCCCAAACTGAGCGAATACCTGCAAGGATGTATCCGCTATTCCCAAACCCACTTTTCCTATCCAGTTAAGGTGCATACTGTAGAACCCGGTGTAATTTATGAAGATGCAGAATATCGCGTCATCTGCGGCCCCTTAAAACATAAAGTTCCCGCCTTTGGCTATCGAGTGCAAGAAAAAGACCGTCCAGGACGCTTTGATGTCGCTCGCGCTCAATCTCTCGGCATTCCCCCCGGCCCTCTCTATGGCAAACTGAAAAAAGGAGAATGGATTACGCTCCCTGACGGGCGCAAAATTCACGGTGCCAAACTTTGTGGCCCCACTCAAGTGGGCAGAAGTTTTGTGTATTGCACCGATACTATCTTTTGTGAAGGAGCAGTAGACTTAGCCCAAAGTGCTGATTTACTGGTACATGAATCTACCTTTGCCCATCAAGATGCCCAACTCGCCTACGATCGCCTCCATTCTACCTCTACTATGGCTGCTCAAGTTGCCCTAGCCGCCAAAGTTAAGCAATTAATGCTCACCCATTTTAGTCCCCGATATGCCCCAGGGAACGCCCTACAATTGGAAGATTTATTAACTGAAGCACGGGCAATTTTTCCCGAAACGGATATGGCCCATGATTTTCTCAGTTATGAAATTGCTCGCCAAACATCCAATCATTAAAAATCATAAAGAGATTGCGGAAAAATACCCAATATCCCTCACAATAGGAGAATGAAGCAAAAGACTCAAGTATTTATACTTAACCTGTGTTATTACGACCCTGTACCGATAAGATAAAAGGTGTGGATTATGATGCCAACTCTGCAATACTCAATCACCATGATTAAAGATGAAGCCCGTCATTTAGTTGATGTGGGTTTCGTCGAGAGATTACAGCCTATTTACAGTTTGTGCCGTTATATTCCCAGTCGAGAATGGAAATCTGTAGAATTAGAACTAGAAAACCACGGATATTTACTGCGCGATCGCATTGTTGATTTACTGGGCAGAGAAGACTGGAGAGAAGACTAACTAACCTGAGTTCGGGATAAGGGGAGAAGGAATAATAATGATGGGTTGGGCTTGAGTGCGAGATCTCTTTGGGGGATTAGTCCCCCAAACCCCCTACTGGGGAACAAGAGCGTTCCCCAGACCCCTCGCGTAAGGAGTGGTTGCTCGGAGCGCACACTCGATTGACTCGATCTGATGCCAGTAACGTTCAATGAGTCGTTCCCTCGTATAGGAGCGCACTCTTAGGAAAGAGTCGCTGTTTATTCCAAATTCAGGTTAACTAGATTTGAAGCAAGGGGTAAAAGCAAGAGAGATAAGGCAAAAACAGCTTTTACCCTTTCCTTTTTTAAGGTTTGGTTAATGACAAGTTTTCAACAGAAATGGGACAACATCTCCTACTGTTTCCCTTAACTCCATGAAAAAGAGACTCTTCTGAATTGCATCAGAAATTGAATCAGAGAGTCTCTTCGTTCTCAGGAAACAAAAAACTATAAACTGGTACTCCCAGCAGAAGGCTTCGGTTCTTCTGCTGGGGTTTCTTTGGTTTCTTCTTCTTCCTGTGGTTTAGGAGCCGGAGGAGGCGGAGAAGGAGCATCCGGGAAGATTTCCTCATAGATCTTGATATACTGATCTGCTGAAAGATCCCAACTATAATTTTGGCGCATCGCTCGCTGTTGCAGTTTTTTCCAATATTCCTTATATCGGAAGCCTTCCATCGCCTTAATCATAGAGCTAAACAAATCTAGGGGTTCGTAGCGATCGAAGCAATACCCAGTTCCTAACTCTTTCGCCGGATCGTGGAAGCTCACCGTATCCACCAAACCGCCAGTACGACGCACAATGGGAATGCAACCATAACGCATCGCTAACATTTGGCTAATACCACAAGGCTCAAACCGAGAAGGCATTAAGAACGCATCACATCCTGCATAAATGCGTCGAGCCAGGGCATCATTATAGAGCAACTGAACCGAAACCCGTCCCCGATAGCGGGAAGCCAAATCCCACATTTGCGTTTCATAATAGCGATCGCCCGTTCCCAACAACACAAACTGAGCATCCGTATATGCCATAAACCGATCCAGAATTTGTAGCGCCAGATCGATCCCCTTCTGCTCAACTAACCGGGTAACCATCCCCATTAAAAACGCCCCTTTATTGACTTCCAAGCCAATTTCTTCCTGTAAAGAGACCTTATTAATCGGGCGTTTTTCCAACGTATCTGCATTAAAATTCTGATACAGATATCTGTCCGTTTGGGGATTATAACTTTCCGTATCAATGCCATTCAAAATACCGATACTTTTACTGCTCACATAAGAGAGTAAACCCTCTAAATTTTCACCATATTCTGAGGTTTTAATCTGTTCCGAATAAGTGGGCGAAACCGTCGTCACCTTATTAGCAAATTGTACGGCTGCCGCCATGGTATTATGGCCTTCCATATACCATGGACACCAAGTAATTTGGTCTAAATACCAACGCCAAGGGCCTTGATAGGCCAAATTATGAATCGTAAACACAGTATTAATATCTGGCGTTTCATGCAACCACACCGGCAACATGCCTGCGTGCCAATCATGGCAATGGACAATACTGGGTCGCCAATAATTCCAAGCAAACTCAGCAGCCGCATTCGCAAATAATGTAAACCTCCATCCTTCATCCTCACCAAAATAGACATTGCGCCCCGAAAAAGAAGGATGGCCAAACAAATAGAGCGGCACATCAGATTTAGGTAAAAAAGCCTGATAAATTTCAAAATCTTGGAACATTGCTGTTCCTTTCCAAACCGGTTCTTCTGGGATATCTATTTTATCCGGTAAAAAACCATAATAGGGCATGAAAACCCGCACATCATGACCCTTTTTTCGTAAGACTTTGGGCAGGGCACCAACAACATCACCCATACCACCCACTTTAGCCAATGGTGCTGCTTCTGCGGCAACAAATAAAATTTTCATGTTTGCGATTAGTTTTGTAACATCTTGTCAAGGGGACGTGAAATAAGAGTAATTCTGAGATAGACTCACCGGATCTAGAGTACCGCAGGCTGTGACCAAAACCAATGGGGTAATAGGTAATAGGTAATGGCAGAGGGGTAGTGGGCTGGCAAGCTTAATTTTGGGCGTAAGAGTGTAGGTTGGGTTGAGGAACGACACCCAATACCAATTCAACCTACACTACTCACTGTAGGTTGGCTACAATTCTAACTCCTCCTCTTCAAGATCAACGTTGAGATCGGGTAAATCACCACCATTAGTTAGTCCATTAGCATCTTCCTCACTGACTGGGGTTACAGAGTTCGCAGAAACTACCGCTCCCATATCGAGTTTCTGGCGAACCTGATTTTCCACCCCTTGAGTAAACGGAAGATTGTCCTGCATATACTGAATGGTATTATCTCGTCCTTGGCCAATATTATTACCATCTTTACTGTACCAAGCGCCTTTTTTGGTAATCACTCCAGTCTCTTCGGCAATATCCAAAAGACAGCCCATGGAGGAGATCCCTTTACCAAAAATAATATCAAATTCGGCAATCCGGAACGGAGGAGCAACCTTGTTTTTGGCTACTTTCACTTTTGCCCGAATCCCGTATTCTTCTGAACCTTTTTTCAAAGTTTGGATACGTCGGATATCGAGACGCACAGAGGCATAGAACTTGAGGGCATTACCGCCAGTAGTGGTTTCAGGATTGCCATAAACAACACCAATTTTTTGCCGCAGTTGATTAAGGAAAATCACAGTACAGCCTGACTTACCAATATTACCCGTGATTTTACGCATAGCTTGGCTCATCAGCCGGGCTTGGGCACCCATGGGCGCATCTCCCATATCGCCTTCAATTTCTGAGCGAGGGACTAAAGCGGCGACGGAGTCTACTACCACAATATCAACTGCAGCCGATCGCACCAACTGATCGACCACCTCTAGAGCCATTTCTCCCGTATCGGGCTGGGAAACGAGCAAGTTTTCAATATCGACACCCAAAACTGAGGCATAGGTGGGATCTAGGGCATGTTCGGCATCCACAAAGGCGGCTACACCTCCCCCTTTCTGGACTTCAGAAATGGCATGGAGTGCTAAGGTGGTTTTCCCTGAACTTTCTGGACCATAGATTTCAATCACTCGCCCTTTGGGTAACCCTCCCCCTAGGGCTAAATCTAGGGTGAGCGCCCCCGTGGGAATGGTTTCTACTTTCATGCGCCCCACATCACCCAGGCGCATGATTGCACCTTTACCAAAACTACGCTCAATCTGGGTGAGAACGGCTTTGAGGGCCTTCTGTTTATCGGAATTTTCGCTGGTTTTTGCAGGCATAGGAGTATGTTGACGTAAACTTCATCATTGATTCCTATTGTAGACAATCTCACGCCAACATCAGACGTAATTTTTAATTTTTAACTTTTAATTTTTAATTGCTCACGACTGGGATAGGCGCTTGACCTCTTGCCCACCAAGCAATTGGTCGGCTTCTCGGAGGAGATCGGGAATGATATCAGCGTGGGGAGTGTTGGCTAAACAGGGAGCTAGGTCAACGTTAAGGTTATTGCCTTTATTGCCAGGAAACCAGTGACTGCCATTACCGAGCAAGTTATAGCGCCTTTTGGCATAGTCGACTAAATCGTAGGCTAGGGCTAGATTCCTGAGCCAAAGAATGGTGGGAATATTGATCTGGTTTGGGGTTTGTTCGGGAGTGGGCAGGCCAACATGCCAAGTTTTGTACCAAGTTTCTCCTAAAGTGGCGATCGCCGCCTCTTCTAAACGACTGAGAATTGGTGGTAAGACCTCATCAGCCCGATCTAACAGGGGTAAGACCTTCAAATGCTCGTCAAAATCACTCGGACGGGCTGCACCTAAGCTCAAAGTATGCAGTTGAGGGTGACTCAGACAAAACAAGTCATTAAACAGCATCGGACTGAGGGGAGCGCAAAGATCCACCAATTTTTGCGGCGGTTTATAAAGTTGCCCCCCTTTATCTGAAGGACTAATGATAAATACACCCATATCCTGGCTTTGAGCTGCTTCAATAGCTGGCCAGTTGGTTTGATTGATGTAGTACCAATGGAGGTTTACATAGTCAAATTCACCGGTTTCAATGGCTTGGGTAATTATATCCGTAGGGCCATGGGTGGCAAAGCCAATAAAGCGAATTCTGCCCTGTTTTTGGTATTGATGGGCTATGTCTAAACAGCCCCCAGGACGCAAAGTTTGATCGATCAGCTCTTGAGTATTAATTCCATGAATAGCCAATAAATCGATCATATCGAGTTGTAGGTTCTGGAGGGAAATTTCCAGGTTTTGGCGAAAGATTTCCGGATCTGGCTTTGGAGAAACCTTGGTTTGCACAATGAGGCGATCGCGGGGCAGTTTTGGGAAAACTTGACCCAATTGTAGCTCTGATGTCCCATATGCCCTAGCCGTTTCAATATGAGTAATTCCCACCTCCAAAGCACGGCAAAGGGTCGCTTCTAGATTTTTCTGATTATCTTTTGGAATCTTGGATCGGGGGGTATCTTGCCAGGTGTAGTGACACCACATCCCTCCACAGGAGAAGATAGGCATCGGCAGATTGGTTCTGCCAAATCGTCGATACTGCATATTTTAATTTTTAATCAATCTCACGACTGGGATAGGCGATTGACCTCTTGCCCACCAAGCAATTGGTCGGTTTCTTGGAGCAGTTTGGGAATAATATCGGCGTGGGGACTGTTGGCTAAACAGGGAGCTAGGTCAACATTAAGGTTATTGCCTTTATTGCCGGGAAACCAGTGACTGCCATTACCGAGCAGGTTATAGCGCATTTTGGCATATTCGACTAAATCGTAGGCTAGGGCTAGATTCCTGAGCCAAAGAATGGTGTGAATATTGATCTGGTTGGGAGTTTGTTCGGGAGTGGGCAGGCCAACATGCCAAGTTTTGTACCAAGTTTCTCCTAAAGTGGCGATCGCCGCTTCTTGCAAACGACTCAGAATAGGTGTTAAGACTTCATCCGCCCGATCTAACAGGGATAATACCTTTAGATGCTCGTCAAAATCACTCGGACAGGCTGCGCCTAAACTCAGGGTATGGACTTGGGGATGACTCAGACAAAACAAGTCATTAAACAGCATCGGACTCAGAGGAGCGCAAAGATCTACCAGTTTTTGCGGCGGTTTATAGAGTTGTCCTCCTTTATCCGAAGGACTAATGATAAACATCCCCACATCATGCCTTTGAGCCGCCTCAATAGCCGGCCAGTTACGTTGATTAATGTAGTACCAATGGAGGTTTACATAATCAAATTCACCGGTTTCAATCGCTTGGGTAATTATATCCGTAGGGCCATGAGTGGAGAAGCCAATAAAACGAATTCTGCCCTGTTTTTGGTACTCGCGAGCCACCTCTAAACAGCCTCCAGGACGAACCGTTTGATGGATAATCTCTTGAGTATTAATTCCGTGAATGCCTAACAGATCGATGGTATCGAGTTGCAGGTTCTGAAGGGAAGTTTCGAGGTTTTGGCGAAAAACTTCGGGGTCGGCTTTGGGAGAAACCTTCGTTTGGATAATGAACCGATCGCGGGGCAGTTTCGGTAAAATCTGACCCAATTGTAGCTCTGATGTACCATATCCCCTAGCCGTTTCGATATGGGTAATTCCCAAGTCTAACCCACGGCGAATGGTCGCTTCTAGATTTTTCTGATTATCTTCTGGAATCTCCGATAGAGCCTTATCTTGCCACTTGTATTGATAGCGCATTCCTCCACAGGAGAAGACAGGCATCGGGATATCGGTTCTGCCAAATCGTCGATACTGCATGATTGATGGGGTTGATCGGATTCAGAGGGTCTGGGAAAATGGAGCGATCGCCTTCATCGCGAACCAACACTCCTTTTCTCCAAATGTTACCCACTCCCCACTCATCCTAACACCGATCGCCAGAAGACATAAACAGTTAAAGCTAACTTACCAGTCTGACCGCAATCAACGATAAGATCATAAGATAAACTTAATATCTCTTTTGGATGGTTACGGCGCAGGTTGGACACATCCAAGGCAGACCCCAGTAACGTTTACCTATCTTCAATCGATCATGAATATGGATATCTCAGAATTAGATCATTTAGAAAACTCAGTTCAAGACTTATTATCAGCAGCCAAACTTGAACTTGAAGCGACCCGTTTAGAGCAACAACGGGATGAACAGGTTCAATCTGCTGTGGCCGAAATTGAAAAACGACTGAAACCTTTATTAGCAGATGTAGAAAAGACCCTCACTGACTTTGATAATTTCAGTTTAGGCGATAGTGTTACCCGACAAAAGTTAGAAGAAAAAGCCGCTGATTTACGTCAACAACTTGAAGAAGCCCCTATTTTAGCTGCCCAAGTGGCCGATCGCCAACTCATTCTGAATGAAGAACGCTTACTCGATGAACAATTAGCCGAGCAAACCTATCGCTGGCGGCAAGAATTAAAAGCCGATTTGCTCGATATGATTGCCGAACAAGAAGACTTTTATAGTGCTACCGATGCGGCCGTTGCCATTCGCCCCTATATTCAAGACCTCAAAGCGATTCAAGCGTTAGAAGACGTGATTGAATCCCTCATTCATCAAATTAATTTATATAGCAAAGAAGGGCCCGTTGCTCGCTTGCGAGGCTCTCATGAACAAACCCTAAATTTTATCTACGAAAAAGCCCTGGAAAACCGAGCCAGGGTAGAATTGCCTCGTAATGTTCAGCCCAAAACTCGCCATCGGGTATCGGAAAAACAACCGAATCCCTACATGCTTTTGGAGGGGAAAGTTGTGGTATTTGGAGGCCATGATAAATTAGCAACAGCAGTTAAGAATCGCCTGCGAGCATCTAAAGTGGACTTAAATTGGTGTACAGCTCAAGATGGCTTACAAATGGCTCAACAAATGGAAAGTCATATCGCCAGTGCTGATTTAGTTTTAATTATTACGGGTTATGCTAGCCATGCTCTAACAGAAAAAGCCATGCAAGCCGCTCAAAATGTGGATCTTACCCCAGAAATGATTAATACTACAGGGATGACCAAGGTTTTGGAAAGAATTGAGATAGCTTTAAAATCAAGACTTTTAGCTCGTCGGTTAAATAATTCTACTAAATCCTAGTTTTTAGGGCATTGTGCGCTGGTAATGGGTGATTATTTCCTATTTTCTAGCGCTTCGTACTATAAAAGCTAACCTTATAAAACTTGCGCTCAACGCTTGACTCTATATTTTGGCCTATTGTAAGCTGATTTTAATGTGAAGGTAATGATAAAAATGGCTTCAGAAGAACAGAAAATAACGGGTGCGCATGCAGTGGATGTGGCGATCGCCCAAGGGATTGATTTAGATGGCAGTCCCATTCCCCCAGCCAAGTTAGAGTTATATCATAACGTTATGGGTTTGGAAGCTAATCGCCAACGCAGTGGAGTCAGTAATACGATGCGATCGCGCATTGTTCGCATCGGAGCCAAGCATTTACCTCAAGATGAACTCAATCAAAAGTTACTCGATGTCGACTTTGCCCCATTAAAGGAGAAAGAAATCCGCTTTTATCAGAAAAATGGGTTGAAAACCCCGTCCTTTTAGGACGGCTTTGCGGTACA
>NZ_CEZBFX010000152.1:0-10229 GCF_982964205.1 Roseofilum sp.
GAGTGTGGGAAAAAATTAATGAAGTTTGGAGAGAGAAAGTAAGAGTAGCTTCCGAGTTCTTATTTATGGAGGGGATTTAATAAATTGATTAACACCGTTAATCAATTTCAATCCTTTTATCCTTCCGGATAATTGGCAGATTTCCTATTCATTGAACTCGGAGAGTGACAGAAGAGGGGTATGGGTGAACCTGCCCCTACAATTCAACCTAGAAACCGGGTTTCTTGCTTATCTTTTCGTTGGCGTTCTCAACCTGGGTAGAAACCCGGTTTCTTACCCCTACCCCATCGATCGCTCCTCCCCTAGAGCAATGATCTATCATCAAAGAGAACAGCCCTACCCTCACCTATCTGCCTTCTCAGCATCATGACTCAAGAACCCGACTGGCAAAGACTCCAAAAAGCCTTGACAGTAGAACAGGAGCGCGGATTTAATGACCTGCAAGGCAAACAATATCGGTTTAGTGAGTTTCTCCAGCTCAGTTTTGCTAACCCTCCCGCGTCCTTTTCGCCCCGGGAAAAGCGCCAGTGGAAGCAACTCTCTGAGCAATTCCAAACCTATCCCCAGTTTACGTTTGCCCAGCGCCAACAGCTCGTTGCTCAGGCGCGGAAGTTTCTCTCAGACTCCCAAAAGCGCTTTCAACAACCCCCGATTACTCCTGCTCCGAAGCCTTCTCCAGCGCTGCACCAGCAAGTTCCAGAGACGACGGAGTGCGATCGCGCCAGCGATGCGGAGCATTATCGCGCTTTAACAAATCTTCCCGAATTTTCAGTGTATCATACACGACAGTTAGCCAAACTGAACTTACATACCGTTCGAGATCTCCTATTTTATTATCCTCGCAACCATACAGATTATGCTTCACAAGTCTTTATTGCCGATTTAGAACCGGGAGAAACGGTGACGGTGGTGGGGGAAGTGAAGCGCATTAACTGTTTTTCTTCGCCTCGCAATAAGAAACTCACTATCTTAGAAATTATCCTCAAAGATGCCACGGGACAATTAAAAGTATCGCGTTTTTTTGCCGGAGCCTATTTCAGTCATCGAGGATGGCAAGAAAGCCAGAAGCGCAATTATCCCGTTGGTTCCATTGTCGCGGCTTCAGGTTTGGTGAAAAAGAATAAATATGGTCTCACTTTAGATAAACCGGAGTTGGAGGTTTTAGAGTCTTCAGGAGAATTAGATTCTCTAATTATTGGTCAAATTGTACCCATTTATCCTTTAACAGAAGGGGTAGCAGCGGATACCGTGCGTAAAGCCATTTGGCGAGTTTTACCTACAGCACAACAGTTAACTGATCCGATTCCTGAACTAATTTTATCGCCCTATAGCTTAATTCAACTTTCTCAAGCTATTCATCAAATTCACTTTCCTGGAGATCAAGAGAACCTGGAGCAAGCCAGACGGCGCTTGATTTTCGATGAATTTTTCTATCTGCAAGTTGGCTTTCTTCAGCGCCGGCATAATCAGAAGAAAAATCAGAAAGCGATTCCCTTAATGCCGACAGGACAGTTAATCGATCGGTTTTATCAGGGGTTGCCCTTTGCTCTGACTGGGGCACAAGAACGGGTAGTGAATGAAATCTTAAGCGATCTGCGATCGCCCACTGCCATGAATCGTTTAGTTCAAGGGGATGTCGGCTCAGGAAAAACCGTCGTTGCGGTAATCGCAATTCTAGCTGCCATTCAGTCCGGATATCAAGCCGCGCTCATGGCTCCCACAGAAGTCTTAGCCGAGCAACATTACCGCAAATTAGTCACCTGGTTTAACCGCCTCCATTTACCCGTAGAACTGCTCACCGGTTCCACAAAAGTGAAGAAACGCCGGGAAATTCACGCCCACTTAGAAACAGGAGAATTACCCTTACTGGTGGGAACTCATGCACTTATTCAAGAAGGAGTTAATTTCCATCGTTTAGGCTTAGTTGTCATTGATGAACAACATCGTTTTGGTGTAGAACAACGCGCTCTCTTGCAGCAAAAAGGAGAATCTCCCCATGTTTTGTGTTTAACGGCAACGCCCATTCCCAGAACCTTAACATTAACCATGCATGGGGATTTAGATGTCAGTCAAATTGACGAACTACCACCAGGAAGACAAGCCATAGAGACCCTGGCTTTAACCCATAAAGAACGGAAAAAAGTCTATGAACTCATGCGCCGAGAAATTGCCCAAGGTCGGCAAGCCTATGTCGTTTTCCCTTTAATTGAAGAATCCGATAAACTGAATGCTAAAGCTGCCATAGCCGAACATAAAAATCTATCGGAAACTATTTTTCCTGAATTTCAAGTGGGTTTACTCCACGGTCGCATGACTTCAGCCGAAAAAGATGAAGCGCTAACGGCATTTCGAGACAATGAAATTCAAATTATTGTCTCCACCACCGTCATTGAAGTCGGCGTTGATGTCCCCAACGCCACCGTTATGCTGATCGAAAATGCCGAACGATTTGGACTTTCCCAACTGCACCAACTGCGAGGACGGGTAGGACGAGGATCTCATAAATCCTATTGTTTACTCCTCAGTAGTTCCAATAATCCCGATGCTCGCCAACGGTTAAATGTTTTAGAGCAGTCTCAAGATGGCTTTTTTATCGCTGAAATGGACTTACAATTTCGCGGACCTGGAGAAGTTTTAGGCACTCGCCAATCGGGTTTACCCGATTTTGCCCTCGCCAGTTTAGTCCAGGATCAAGATATTCTGGCATTGGCACGGGAAGCGGCAGAAAATTTGATTGCTGAAGATCCAGAATTGGGCGATTATCCGTTAATTCGTGAAGAGCTGCAACGGCGCTATGAGCAGTTGATGGGGGGAGCGATTATGACGTGAGAACAATGAACAATGGGGATCGGTTGAGAAACGTTGGCTCTAGCGACGCTAATACAGGCCTTACAGGGTTACACTCGTCCATTTCTCTCCCATTCAATTGTCGCAAAAATTTAAGGATTTGATATTAGTTTTTGACGTACTGTTTAATCACCGGTTGCAAAGTTAAAATTGGCGATTTTTCCAGTAAGTTTCGTCTCCTTAAAGATTGTATCGCCTTTAAAAAATCTGCGTCGGATAAAAGGTCTGGGGGTTTCTGGCTAATCTCTACCGGTTGCTCTTGGTTCGCTAACCACTCAAGCAGAACTTTTTCAGATTCACAGAGGCGTTGATAATGTTGTTTGATAATCGGTTCTAGGTCGCCTAAAAATAGGGTGGGATAGGCGAGAAATTGTTGCACACTGCCGTTAAATAAATCGAGAATCGTGGAAGTGATGATTTTCAGCCATAGCGGGTTTCCACTGTAACGTTGGATCAGATCTGACCATTTTTTCTCGTCTTTGAGTTGTCTTTCCTGGAGCAGTTGAGTGGCTAAATCCCCTAATCCGGGTACAGGGAAGGTTTTACAGTAGGGATTTTCGGTTTCTAAGGTAGCTATTTCTAGGGGTTGTTCC
This sequence comes from Roseofilum sp., assembly GCF_982964205.1. Taxonomy (NCBI): domain Bacteria; kingdom Bacillati; phylum Cyanobacteriota; class Cyanophyceae; order Desertifilales; family Desertifilaceae; genus Roseofilum; species Roseofilum sp. The sequence continues at coordinate 3,441 of NZ_CEZBFX010000152.1, forward strand.
CAACTGAGTAAAAGGAGGCAACTCTTGTGGGGAAATTGTCCGATTTCTTGGATGAATTGACCATAATTTTCATATTCTGGGCAATAGTTACCGACGAATTCCCCAGGGGTTAAGGTTTCCTGGAAGTCGTCGAGAATGATTAAGCAACGGTGATTTCTGAGAGCGTCTAATAGGGAGTTTGACGGGTTGATGAGGGTTAGGTTTTGAGATGGAGCGAGAAATTCTAGGAGGGTGGTTTGTAGGGCGTTGAGGCTGGGAATTTTGCGATGACTGCGCCACAGGATAAGCTCGAAGTTGTCTTTTATTTCTTCTACCAGTTGTCTCGCGAGGACGGTTTTGCCGATTCCAGAGAGTCCAGTTAACGTGACGATGCGGCTATTTTCTGCAAGTATCCATTGTTGGAGTGTAGCCAGTTCTTCGGTGCGGTTGTGGAGGTTCGGATATTCGGGTGCTTGACTGAGGTTGTGGCGCGGTTGAGGAGTTTTGCTGGTTGTAGAGGGCGATCGTTTTTTTTTGGATTGTTGTATAGGTCGTTACAGATGTTTATGTTACTGCCAATTTGCACGACATTATTGTGATAAGAGAATACACGGTTTTCGATGAGCGATCGCACATTCTTCTTTTTCACCTCCTCTCCCAACATCTCCGACAGCAGTTTCCATAACTCCGATGCCGACTTTCTCACATGATCGTTGCTACAGTGGTATTCCTCAGCAATATCCTTATATCCCTTATGTTCCCATACCCCCTCCAAAACAGCTTGGCGAACCCCCTGTGGGAAGTCTTTTAAGTCCTCAAGAGAACTGCCAACCCACTCAACTGGTTTTAGGTGTTGACTCATGCCTCAATTATGCTACTTGTGGTATATCATATCAATACCTGAGTATTCACAGTCCCAGTTTCTCTGTGCGGGTGGCGATCGCCTGTAGAGAATGGAGGAATATTCTTAATGGATATCATTACCTTGTTCCTCTACCCCTTGACGAATAGCATCTTCTAAGTCGTCAAGCGTTTTCGGGATGCCTTCATATTTCAGATATCCTGCTACTTGATTCAAAGAGGTTTCTGGAAAGCAATTTACTTTTTGTTGTTGTGATTTTCTCAGGTCGAGATCGCTATGAACTAGCTTAAACTGATGATGAGGCTGGGGACTGCTCTCAATTGCCCCAATTAAATCGTCTATTTTTCCGGATAAAGGTTGGTCTTTCGCCTGGGGTTTAGGAAGTTGAGTCATTATCTAAGCTTCAGGAGTTAAGCCTTGTAGTTCGACAACTTCTAGCAGGGCGTGGTAAGTCTGCTCATATAAAGTAATTGTATAATTTGACATAATTGTACTCAATTCGCTCGATCTTATCTTAACCTTGAGCTTCTGATTTGTCATAGGGTCTAGAAACCGGGTTTCTCCTGGGAATACTGCCTCCTATCGAGGTGGAAACAGAAACCCAGTTTCTTTGTGCGAGTGGAGAGCGCCTGAGTTAAAATACGGTTGTACCCTTAATCCTCTCAAACCATGACTACAGTTCAATAAAATTTAACTTAGCCAGTAGCTCGTCCTGTCATTGCTTACTCAATTGTTATGAGAAGAATGACATTAAAAAAGCGCTGTTTTTACAGCGCTTTTTGAGGATTTAGATTTGAGGGATATAACTTTCCTTTTCAGGAACAGCCGTATATTCAGCTACGATCTGACGGAACTCTTCCCCATCAATAGTTTCTTTTTCGATCAGCAAGTCTACTAGGCGATCGATCGCATGGCGATTATCCCGCATAATTTGCAATGCTTGGTCATAGCAATGTTCGACAATAGTACGAACTTGGGCATCAATGCGAGAGGCAATTTCTTCTGAGTATTCAGAACGGGACATCAAATCGCGACCTAAGAATACTTCATTGGTTTGACCTTCTAGGGATAAGGGGCCGAGATCTGACATCCCAAAACGGGTGACCATTTGCCGAGCCATTCCCGTCACTTGCTGTAAGTCACCCCCTGCACCCGTGGTCACTTCTGCATCACCAAAAATGATGGCTTCAGCAGCTCGACCACCGAGTGCCCCGCAGATACGAGCGGTGAGTTGAGCGCGAGAAATCAGGCTTTGTTCTTCGCTAGGGGTGAACCAGGTTAACCCTTGAGCTTGTCCCCTGGGAATAAGGGTGACTTTTTGTACGGGATCGTGGTCTTTGAGCAAGGTGCCTACGATCGCATGGCCGACTTCATGATAGGCGATTAAGCGTTTGCTCTTGCCATCGGTGAGGGGAGTGCCTTCCATTCCCGCTACAACCCGGTCTACTGCATCATCAATTTCCAGCATGGTGATCGCTTCTTTGCGCCGTCTGGCAGTGAGAATAGCCGCTTCATTGAGGAGGTTGGCTAAGTCTGCACCGGTAAAGCCAGGGGTGCGACGGGCGATCGCCTTTAAGGAAACTTCTGTTGCGAGTTTTTTGTTCCGAGCATGAACATCCAGAATTTCTAATCGTCCCTTCACATCTGGAGCATCGACGGTTACTTGACGGTCAAACCGACCGGGACGCAACAGGGCTTGATCGAGTACATCCGGACGGTTAGTAGCGGCAATAATAATAATGCCAGTATTGCCTTCAAACCCATCCATTTCAGTCAATAACTGGTTCAGGGTTTGTTCGCGCTCATCATTTCCACCGCCAATACCGGCTCCCCGTTGACGACCGACAGCATCAATTTCATCGATGAAGATAATACAGGGGGCGTTATCTTTCGCTTTCTTAAACAGGTCGCGCACCCGTGAAGCACCGACTCCGACGAACATTTCGACAAATTCGGAACCAGAAATACTAAAGAAAGGAACACCTGCTTCTCCGGCGATCGCCTTCGCCAGCAAGGTTTTCCCGGTTCCAGGAGGACCGACTAACAACACACCTTTAGGAATACGTGCGCCTACGGCCGTAAACCGTTCCGGTTTTTTCAGAAACGTCACCACTTCTTGTAACTCTTCTTTCGCTTCTTCAATACCAGCCACATCATCAAACATTACGCCCGTTTTGGCTTCCATTTGAAATCTGGCTTTAGATTTAGCGAAGTTCATCGCCTGACCGGGGCCACCAGGGACATTACCCGAACGGCGAAAGAGGAAAAACAATCCCGCAATTAGCAATAGGGGGAAAATTAAATTACCTAATAATCCCCAAACCGCTCCTTCATTGCGAGGAGGATGGATCGCTAGATTGACATGGGCTTGACGAATTTGGGAAATCACTTCTGGGGAGTTACCAGGGAGGTCTACCCGCAAGCGTTGTTGGAAGTTATCCAGTTCTGGATCGACGGCTTCAACAATGGCAGTTCGGCCACCTTCGTAAAGGTCAACCTGAGTGACTCGACCCGCTTCTAGATATTCAATGAAGCGGCCGTAGGTCATGCGGGTGGTTGCTGCGTTCTGACCTCCGTCCACCACATTGGGGGCAAAGGCTCCTTGCCAGACGAAGAACCCAATGACCAGGGCAGGCAACGTCCACAGAAGTATGACTTTCCAAGATAATTTCATAATCAAGAAGCTCTCTTATATGAATACAAAACAGATATTGATGACTAAGGTGCTTATAGTTTGGGCGATCGCCTAGTCTCTCTTGGGAACGAAATTTTTCATTCTCCAGGAATCTTAATTAAATTTAACGTAATTTTCATAAATCCAGCAACTCATTCTGTGAGATACTACCCCTTTGGGGGAATTTGACCTATAATAAAATAATGGGTTGCCTATCTTATGGGCCCTTAGTTCAGTCGGATAGAACAACTGATTTCTAATCAGTCGGTCGGGGGTTCGAGTCCCTCAGGGCCCGTTATAAAACCTATGTGCTGAGTACAGATCAGTTAGAAATGGGGAGCCGAAGTTATATCAAATCCTTAAATCCTTGCTACAACTGCCTAATCTAGAGACAAAACCCATGTTGTCTCTACCCTAATGGCCATCTGTAGCAGAAATACATGCATTTGATATTACATACCTTTGCCAATCGTTAGGAGGCAAGGGACAATGCCAAGGATAGTGAGGACATTTTCTATGGCTAGAGTGCCTATCCCCTCGCTCTATCACACTTACTTCGATCGCCGAGCTTGAGAGCGAGAGCGACTTGCTGAAGTCCTGCTTCCTGTACTTTTACTGCTGGTACGACTTCCAGAAGATTTGCCCTTGGAGCGACCACTGCTCGAACGAGAGCTTCTCCCCGCAGCGGGAGGTGTTGGTGCATGGGTTTTGGTCTTGAATGTCACATTACTTCCTTCATTCAGTTGCTCTAAAACCAGCAATGGTGTAGGTTTTGCCTTCTGATCCCAATGTAAGTTAACCAACCGCCCCTGAATTGCTGGTTGCCAATTTGGGTCTGGATGAGGACTAAGATAAGTTTCGATACAATCAATAACATCCTGGATCGTTTTTGAGGTGGATTGAGTTGGCAGACGAGTCATATTAATTTGAATCCGGAATAAGACCCGCTTTTGAGTCGTCGCCCCATCGCCGGTTTCATAGGTGACATCAAACACCTCACTCACTTTACGGGGAGATGCAGCATTACTCTCACCAATTTTCCCTTCCTTAGCCTGGGTAGGGCGTAGGGCAATGGTAATTTGTTCTTTAACTTTAACTTTGATTTGATTGACAATGGCAAAATGGAATACTTCCTCATCCATCCGCATTCGCAGATAGTCAAGGTTAAATTCCCGTGAGTGAACCAAATCCGGGTTCGTCTCCATTTTGGTGATGGTACTCAGGGCGAGTTTGAGCTTTTTCTGGAGTTCCTTATTCTTAAAATCTTCAAACTTGACTTTTTTATTGACTTTTTCTATTTCAAGTTTGGAATAGATTCCACCTGCAACTAGGGCAATGAATAGGACAGCCGACAGACCTATAAAGATCATCGGCAACAGGCCCAGAGAGGGAGAATCTGCTTTAGCGTCCGGAGACGCTTGGGCTAGGGTAGGCGGAACAACAAGGATACGATGCTGCATGGTCAATACCGACTAGGAGCTTTGTTCTATTGTAGGCGTTCGTTCTTTTTCAGGTTATTTTCTCAGAGGGTCAATTCTGAAGAATCTCTAAAATCTAATTGACCATCTTAGCGAATCCATCGCGCTCGATAGCTGCGAGCATCAATATGGACGATATAGGGATATCGTTGATATCGTCCTAAACCTCCAGGCCACCAGGGATCGAGAAACCAATAGATTTGATTGCCAGTGAGTCCATCACAATAGAAGTCTATCCCATCTCCAACGATATGCCGACTATTTGAGACTCCGCCAACTCGCCGATTAATATCTGGGGGACGATACCAACTGGTGATATAGAAGGGGCGACCCATGCGATCGCGAGCTTGTTGTGCCAAAACCGCTATTCTGACCATAGCATTGACTGTCGATTGGTTGGGAGGGAGGCGAGTCCCCCCATGGGTAGCCTCAGCCCAGGTAAAATAGCCCCCGGGAATAATCGAGGCATGGAGTTGAATATTGTCCGGTGTCCAACGGTTGGGACGCGGTGGCAGAACAATGGGTCCGGGTTGGCGAGGAGCATCGGGACTGTTGCGGTGGGTGTTATTCATCCGCTTCAAGTCTTCAAAGAGAGTATAAATAGCAATTTCTCGCGAGTCCAGTCCTCGCCACAGTTGTACCATACGAATCAGGGCGTTGCGCTGGTGTTCTTCTTCGGTGTAAGCAAAGGGAACTCGCTTAATAAAACCGAGCAGTTCTCGATCCAGTTGGGCGGCAGTATTGGCGAGTTGATTGGGGTCTGTACTGCTACTTCGGAGCATTTTGATCTCTAATCCTAATTCTGCCAGCGCTGCCGTGCGGGAGGAGAGTTTGCGCCAAATGCGGAAAGCTTCGGTGAGGGCTTGGCGCTGATATCCGCGACCGGTGTAGTATTGGGGAACTCTTTGGGCAAAGGCAATCAGGGCAGGGTCGAGATAAAAGAGGGCAGGTTCTGGGGAGGTGTCCCGTTCCAGGGAGGATATAGCTTCTTCCCTAGAGTCGAGGTTACGCCACAGTTGGGTGAGACGGATGAGGCTCTCCCGTTGATGGGGATAGCCGAGATAATTTGGAGATAAGCGAGAGAGGAATTGGAGGAGGGGAGGATCGATGTAGGTTTCTTCCCAGTTGGGTGCTGTGGAGGGGGAGGTATTGGTCAGATCGGCGATCGCCTCTTCACGGGTATCAAAGTTACGCCAGATCCGAAACACCTCTAGCAGACCATCGCGCTGATGGGGCAGACCTTGATAATATTGGGGGATGCGCTCGACTAGAGATAACAGGGCAATATCCAGATAGGACAGATTCGAGGGTAGCTTTTCTAGACTATAGTCGGTTTGTAAATCTTGGACATAAATTCCATAGAGCGTTTTTGCATCGCACGGTTCTAAACGCGCTGCTTTCAGCTCTTCCGGTGGCGGAGAATAGCCTTCTGCCACGCGCCCAATAAATTTCTCGCTATAGTAGCCCAAGGCTGTATCCCATAGGTCATCCCCTTGCCATCCTTGACCGATCAGCGTATCCGTAATCACGCGTATCGTATTAGCGGCATAGATGACCTGACCTTCAAACTCATCAACGGATTCTAAAGCAATACGGTTGGCGGGGGAAATACCCAGTCCCGTTTCTCCATCCTGAAGTTGGGGTTTTTGCTGCACCTCATATAATCCTGCCAAAATCGATTTATGAATCCCTACCCGTTCCGATTCCACGGTATACAGGGAGTTACGTTGATCTGGTGATAATCGGGTCATGGAACATCTGGCCTAATGAGCGAAGGATTAACCATGGGTATTATA
>NZ_CEZBFX010000153.1:0-10138 GCF_982964205.1 Roseofilum sp.
AAGGTTCTATCCCTTATACAGTCTACTCTTTAGCCTCCTTGTCATCCCTTAAGCTATTTTGCATTTGTGCAACTGTAGGGCAAGTTTCTAAGCTACGCCAAATTACATATTCAAATTGATGTTTAATTTCTTGAACAAGTTGAGTTATTAATGCAGTTTTGCCGATACCAATAATTCCTGTAAGTGTTAATATTTGTGCTTTATCGGTAAAAATTAGTGTTTTGAGATTTTGCAATTCAGAAGTTCGATTATAAAACCTGCCTAAATTTGGCATTTCACTTAAATCATGATGTAAGGTTGGAGTCTTCTGAAGGTGAGATTGCATATCGGTTGATGAGTTTTGGTTTTGTATTGTATCTCCACAAATAGTGACGCTACCAATTTGAGCATGATCTTGTGCAAAATGTGAAAACTTAATTTGACATCTTTCTATTGATGATCTGAAATTAGATTTAGTGACCTTTTCACCTAATTCTTCGGAAAAAATTGCCATCATTTTGCTCCAATATGCCTAACCTAACTATCATTACAGTGCTTTTATTCAGCAATTTGAGTATATTTCTTTCCTTGCAAAGTTCCGTACAAAATCGTTTTTTGTAAATCATCCAGGTATTGTCCAGTCTTAGAAAACACGAGATGATCTGCCAGCTTCACTACTTCTTCAACATTCATACTCTTTAGTAAATTTGCAATTGTACCTACTTTACCCAACAAATTCTAGCATTTTTTAACCATTTAGCCCTAGAGGTTTGGATTAACAGACAAAATACCTAACAAAATTGAGCATTTTTGGACTATATAGGAAAGCTATAATTTTAAAAGATTACCTTCGGGTTAGCTGTAAGACGGTTATGGAGTAGTGTATGGCAACCAAGCTTGTTTACCTTGACGATACCTATAAATTCACTGACCAAGCCCAAGTAGAATATCTAGCTAACGATGAGCGTGGACAGTATTGTGTTTTAGATCAGACCATCTTCTACCCACAAGGGGGAGGACAGCCATCAGATACAGGTTTCTTTGAAGCCAAAGCTGTACAGATGCCTATTTCTTTTGTCGGTTTTGTAGAAGGTGAAGTTCGTCATTACGGTGATTTTTCGGAAGGTCTACTGGAAAAAGGTGATGAAGTTTTGTTGTTGGTTGATGAAGTGCGTCGTCTAACCAATGACATTTCCTGTTCTCTCATCTAAACGCACCATATCCACAGAACGGTACATGCTTGTGAGGTTCTGGCAAATCTGAAAACATCGAAGTGCCTGTTGAGTTGTTGGCAAGTATTTGACTCCATCTTTATGGTAGCCTAATTAGCTTATAGCAGTTTTCGCTAACGATCGCATGACTAAGGAAGCATTGGAACAAACTCAGCACCGTTTGTCTGAGCAAAATACCCGAACCGATCCGGTGTTGGCGCTGGGATTGATGATGTTTCTGATTATAGTGGGCGATCGCCTCTGGCTGGCGATCGATCGCCGCCCTCCAGCTTGGGATCAGGCTGATTATCTCAACTGGGTTTTGGAATATCAGCGCATCTTGGAAACTTCCCAACCCTTTTCCGGAGAGTGGTGGCATCAATTTTGGCTACTTTCTCCGAAAATTCCGCCTCTGATGTATGTGACAACTGTTCCCTTTGTCCAGATTTTTGGCGCGAGTCCCGATTCTTCAACCCTGGTGATGCTGCTGTATAGCGCTATTCTTCTGGGTTCGGTCTATGGATTAGGTCGCATCCTGTTCAACGGCTATCTAGGATTGTGGGCTGCTCTCTTGTGTATCCTGCTACCGGGACTCTACCGCTATCGCTTGGATTTTCTCCAGGATTATCCCTTGACTGCGATGGTCACTTGGAGTTTTTTTTGTCTGACTCTATGGTGGTTTTCCCGTTACTCTTCTCGATCGCAACAATGGGGAATGGCTGCACTAATGGGGGTTTCCGTGGGATTAGCACTGCTGACGAAACAAACGGCGCTGTTTTTTTTGCTGACTCCGATCGCCGTTTCTGGAATTACCAGCCTTTATCAGCGACAATGGGAACGCCTCGGCCAATGGCTTTTAGGGGGAATAATTGCCCTCGGTATGCTCTATCCTTGGGTACGTACCAACTGGTTGCTGATACTCACCTCTGGAAAACGAGCGACTATAGATTCGGCGATCGCTGAAGGTGACCCCCCCCTGTATACCCTCGATGCTTGGCTCTATTACTGGAAAGACCTGCCAGAGTTGGTATCCTGGCCTCTATTATGGATTCCAATCGTCGGTTTTATTGGTATAGGGATTCAATTCTGGCGCTCCGAACAACGGCTAAACCTGAAACAGCACCCCAAAACCATTTGGATACTTTTGTTTCTAGTAGGGTCTTACTTCCTCTGTTCCTTAAACATAAATAAGGATACCCGCTACATCCTTCCATCTCTTCCCGTTCTCTCTCTCCTACTCGCTTACGGTTTAAATCAGTGGGATAAACTCAGCCGCAAATGGGGCCCTAAAATCCGTTGGGGAACCATAGGATTAGCGGGTTTACTGATGTTCTTAAACCTCTATCCCCTGGGAGGGCAATTCTTCATCCGAGCGCTGAGTCCTGGAGCAATGAATTATCCAGTGTTGGGACTTCCCCTTCCCCATCCTAAAGTTATCGATGAAATCATTAAAACCGAACCCTATCTACGCTCTAATGTGGGAGTTTTGCCTTCTACACCTACTTTAAATCAGCATAATATTAACTACTATGGGCAAGTGCGAAATTCTCAAGTTCATGGTCGTCAAGTGGGAACCAATAGTCAACACATTGTACAAGATGGGCGATCTCTCCGTTGGTTTATCACCAAAACCGGTCAACAAGGATTAAGTCCCTCTACTGAACGACAACAGTTAACTCAGTTCATCGAAACTGGTGGCTTATTTAACCTGCATCAATCCTGGTCTCTCAACGATGGCAGTCAACTAAACCTCTATCACCAGCATACTCCCCCCGTGCAGGTGGTTCCCCTCGATCGACCCCTGTCTGAGGTGCAACTCTATAACCTCTTTGTTGCCAGTCCCGTCCCTCCCGGAAGTCCAGTTCCCGTTACCTACCAATGGCACGGCCCCTGGAAAGATTTACAATCGGGGTTAGTGCTGATTACTTGGATTCGAGAACGGGATGGTCAAATTGCTTGGATACATGACCATGGGTTTGGGATGGGAAATCTCTATGCTCCTGACAACCTCGATCCAGAACAAGCAGTGGAAGTGAGTGAGCTGACCTCCATGTTACCTCCTGCGGATATGGAACCGGGAAGCTATCGGTTAAGGGTGCAATATTTGCCAGACCGAAACTTAGATACTCCCGCTCAAGATATCCCCATTCCCCCCATTCGCATGATGTTATCTTTCGATGCTCCTGCTCAACCTGCTTTAGAGTTAGATTTATCCACTCAATTTCGCACGTTTGCAGCCACCCTATCCCAGGGACCGACTGCTCTAGAGCATATTTTTAGCGAAGTGGGGCGGATTAATCAATACGATCCGACGCAAGATTATTTGTTGCAAGTCGATCGCACCTTGAGTTATCGACTACAGCAAGATCCGAATCAGGTAGATTCGCTGTATAGTTTGGTGCTATCGCGGGTGTTGCGTCAGGATGTGCCGGGGGCGATCGCCGCCTTAGATGTCCTCACCACCCTAGAGCCAAACAGCCCCTATCCCTGGGCATATTTAGCTGTTGTCTATCTTTATGACTGGAAACCTCAAAAAGCGCAAAACGTCCTCGAAACCGCCCTACAGCTCAAACCAGACGAGCCAGAAATCAGAGCCATGCAAGCCATTTCCTGGGCAATGCAAGGTCGTTTCTTCAAAGCTTGGCAACTCGCCAAAACCCTCGATTTAATTTAAAATGGCTCAACTTATTTAATTATGGTTAGTCAGTTATCTGCTGAGACATTGATATCGCTTTCTGTTGAAGAAAGGAAATCACTAATTTTGCATCATGCTTCATTGATTGATGTAACCCATATTACTGATGAAGATTTACATATACCATACAAGTATGGAAAAATCATTTCCTCAATAGCACAGGGTTACTTTGAATATCAACTTGTGCAAGATTTGCAAAATGGAACTATTTTAGAATTGGATAAACAATATCAGTCAATTTCTAGTAAAACCGACCAATTTACCGATAACTTTATTGAGTGGTTAAAAGCAGATTTTCAAAACCAAAGCCTCCTCTTGGACTCCCATCCTAAACCTAAAAATCTTTTTGAGCTATGTGGGGCAAAATTACTAATGACCAGTAACTCAGTAACCAGAAGTCTAAGTACAAAAATGGGTAGGCTTTGGGAAGACATAGCTAACCTTAGTCCTTATATAATTATTCCTGAGATTGAATTTGGAATTAAAATCAAGGGAATAGATTTGGTTATCTTATCACAAGATAAAATTTTGTTTGCACAAATTAAGACCTTAAAAGGAACATTGACCGGCTCACAACGAAGTAGAGCAAAAAAAGAATTATCTATTCATGAAAATCCACTTTTCATATCAGCTTTTGATTTAGGAGAATGGACGTTTAACGATCCCCAAATCCCTCGTCTTGCGGGCAAAGAGTTTTGGGATATTATTTACATTAATTACGATCTCCTAGAGGATCGAGTAAAACATATGTTACAAACAATCGATCGTGCTTTTGCGAAACTTGCGGCTCAATAGGTAGCGATATGTCTATTGCTAGACAAGATCAAGAAAACAGAGAAAGTTGTTCAGCAATTTTTTGACCTTTTTCTTGGTGTCCTTGAATTAAATTAAAAAGATAAACCCCTATTTCTTTGGATAATAAAACCGGTACAGCATTGCCAATCTGTTTATATTTAGAAAGAGTGGAACCATAGAAAATCCAATCATCAGGAAAAGTTTGCAGTTTCGCAGATTCACGAACCGTTAAACAACGAAGTTCCACAGGATGACACATATCTGTAGCTTTTTGATTTGGACTTGTTGTTATGGTTGGAGAGGGCTTATCCCAAGATAATCTTCTATAAAAACCGACTTTTCCTCCTCCTGAATGATAAGCGCCTCCCATAGCTTCTTGTTTTAAGTCTTCTGGTAGATATTTCCAATTTTGTCCAGCTTTCAATAATTTTAAATACTTGAGGCGATTTTCTGAATAGGGTATAAACTCTGGTTGTGTATCTACTAACCCTTTTAAACCGTCTCTTAAAGTCCGCCATTTAGGTAACTTTTTGCCATCTTTGGAATATTTTGGCAGAGGAAAGGTAACGGATTCAGAATCTCTAGAACCCATAAATATGACACGCTGTCTGGTTTGTGGCACACCATAATCTGCTGCTTCTAAAACATTGTAAACTACTTGATAGCCTATGTTTTTCATTTCTAATAGTACCACCTCCAAAGCTGCACCTTTGATTTCATCCTTCTCTAAAGGAGGATAATCTTTTCCACGTTGATTAATCGGTCTATGGCGTAGAGGAGCAGAAAGTAAACCTTTGACATTTTCCATTAAGAAAAAACGAGGTTTGACTTCTTTAACAATCCGAATAAAATCCATGAATAAGCTGCCACGAGGATCTAGAACAGAACCTCTTTTCCCGGCTGTACTAAAGGGTTGACAAGGCGGGCCACCCGTTACTAAATCCACATCACCTGGTTGTAGAGGACGACCTAAACCTAAAACTTTTCCGCCTTCTTCAAGTAATTCTTGTGCCGTTACTTTTTGTATTTCTCTAGGAATAGCACTATTTTTAAGAAAAGGTCTATTTAGGGCAATAGTCTTGATGGCATCACTCTGTTTTTCAACGACACTCACTGTGATAAAACCAGCTTGCTCTAATCCAAAATCTAGTCCATAGGCTCCGGTAAATAAGGAAATAGAAATAGGTTGATTATTTATCATTGCTATTGATCGTAATACTCGGGAGAAGTAAGTAGGCTCAGTTAATAACTCACCCTACTCATTAACGATGGGCATAATTCTTGTTATTATATTAAAGGCGATCGCTTAAGGTAAGATCGCTTTCAACAAGATCCTAAGCGAGTAGACTGGTTCTATACTTTAGTGCTATCGTGGCTATTTCGTCAAGATTTGCTGGGGCGATCGCCGCCTTAGATGTCCTCACTACCCTAGAGCCAAACAGCCCCTATCCCTGGGCTTATTTAGCCGTAGTCTATCTTTATGACTGGAAACCTCAAAAAGCTCGATAGGATTGATATAGATATACCACGCTCTATAACATCAAGCAAGGTAATTCCCCATGCCATTTAGTCAATTCAAAAGCATTTCTGAAGTTCAAAAAGCATACAATATTCGGTATACTGAAAGTTTATTTATATCGAATAGTGACATCCCTGTCCCTCAAAATTTGCTGGAAGAATTTGAGTTTAACCAAGAAAATATTGATATTTTTTCATCAGAAGCGGCTCGGTGTGAACTCATTATATCTCCCTTGCTCAGGGCCGTCTATAAAAACCATAGAAGTAATTACTCATTTTGGATACAAAAAAACATATCTTTTGACCAAGTATTGTGTGGAACACCCGACTATATATTTTCTAAGCGATCGTCGTTGGGCAAAACAGTTCTTGAAACTCCGATTCTCATAGTCGTTGAAGCAAAAAAGAATGACTTTGAGCAAGGATGGGGACAATGTTTAGCCGAGCTAGTTGCTTCACAAAAAATCAATAAGAATGAAAATAAGGAAGTATATGGTATTGTTACTGATGGAAATTTATGGCAATTCGGACGTTTGCATGCTGATGTGTTTACTAAACATGACAAAAACTACACAATTGATAAGATACAAGAGTTATATGGGACGCTAGAGTATCTTGCCAATTTATTGGATGCAAGTTGACATGTATAAAAAGATAATTTTGAAGTTGGGTACATCAGTTTTGCTGTTTTCTTTTCCATTACTCTTTAGTCATTAAAGGTTACCAACATCAGTATCCGAATCCACCGGAAACCATACACAACTTGGTTGAGACGCTCGATATAGAGTTTTTGAGGGCAGATCTTCAGAAACTGCTCAGGTCTAGTCAAGTGGGTATTGATCGCATCCAAACCATTGTACAATCTCTGCGCAAATTTTCTCGCTTGGATGAATCGGATTACAAAACGGTGGATTTTCACGAAGGTATTGAGAGTAGTTTATTGTTTTTGGGACACCGCCTCAATCCCAATGGCGATCGCCCCCAGATTACCCTTATCCGTGAATATAGCAACCTCCCCTTAGTCTCCTGCTATCCTCGACAACTGAACCAGGCAATGATGCATATCTTGAATAATGCGATCGATGCTTTAGAAGAAGAGTCTGTAGAAGAAAAAATATTACGCATTTCTACTTCCTGTATTGACGAGCAATGGGTGAGGCTTTGCATTGCTGATAATGGAGTAGGGATGTCAGAAGCTCTACAAAAGCAAGTTTTTCAGCCCTTTTTCACCACGAAATTAGGCAAACAACACCATAATGGGCTCGGACTCTACGTCAGCCATCAAATTATTACCGAACAACACCAGGGTAAACTCTATTGTCACTCTACACCGGGTCAGGGAACAGAGTTGATTGTTGAAATCCCCATATAGAGATCCTCCATATCTATCCATGGGGGGTTGTCTCTCTGAGTATAATCATTAATTTTTGTTAAAAAACAATATTTTGTAGCCTTGAATACAAAAACATTTGATATAGTTAGAACTGTAAGGAAAAAAGAACTTAATAAAACAACTGGAGAAGCGATTATGTTATCGACTAACGATCAAGCTCGCGCTTTAATGAACCGCCACCATCACCTCGTGAAAAATCGCCAACAGTCCATGCTCAACCGCTCCGCTGCTGAAGTTGGACTCGATCAAACCGGTGACTACTGGAATAACATTCAAGGTAAACCCGTTGGCAGACTTAATGAAGCTTACGATCGCAGTGGCTCATCCATGAGCTAGATAAACTCCATCTAGAGCATTCAATACCAACCCTTTGTATTTCCACACAAGGAGGACGCTTCTGACTCAGAAGCGTCCTCTGTCTCTATTTGTATCTGATTAAGCGCTGCCAGCTTTCACCAAATCAACCGGCGAGCTGGGTGTATTTTTCTGGTAGTCAGTGACAATTTGTCGGAAGAGATCGCCCTCAATGGTTTCCTGATCTAATAAAATATCAACCAATTTATCCATTAGGGGGCGATGTTCCCGTAGGAGTTTGCGAGCCTGTTGATGGCAACGCACGGCAATTTCCCGAATTTGATGGTCGATTTGGGTAGCGACTTCCTCAGAATATTCGGAACGAGTCATTAAATCCCGGCCTAAGAATACTTCATTTCCTTCACTTTCTAGGGCGAGAGGCCCCAAATCTGACATTCCCCACCGGGTGACCATTTCTCTGGCGAGTTTGGCTACCTGTTCAATATCACCAAAAGCTCCAGCCGTTACTTCAGCACTACCAAAAACTTCTTCTTCGGCTGCTCGTCCGCCAAGAAGAATAGTAATGCGATCGAGTAGCCACCCACGACTGAACAAACCACTATCTAAGTTTTCTTCGCTCAATACTCCTTGAGAAAATCCCTCCACTCCCCCAGATCGAGGAATGATCGTGACTTTGTTGAGGGGGTCAGCATTTTTAAGTAACGTTCTTAATAGAGCATGGCCAATTTCATGGTAAGCAGTTAAACGCTTTTTCTTGCTATCGAGTAGGGGTTTGAGGCTCATACCAATACTAACGCGATCGATCGCATCCTCCACTTCCAGAGGAGTTATGGCTTCCTTGCGCCGTCTAGCAGTGAGGATAGCAGCTTCATTGAGAACATTGGCTAGGTCAGCCCCGGAAAATCCAGGGGTACGTCGGGCAATAAGCTCTAAAGAGACATCAGCCGAAACTTTCTTATCGCGAGCATGAACCTCTAAAATCCCTAACCGACCTTTATACGTGGGCAAATCAACCATTACTTGGCGGTCAAACCTACCGGGACGCAAAAGAGCTTGATCCAGCACATCCGGGCGGTTCGTAGCGGCAATGATGATAATGCCACTGTTGCCTTCAAACCCATCCATTTCTGTCAACAATTGGTTGAGGGTTTGTTCCCGTTCATCATTACCCCCACCAATACCTGCACCCCGTTGACGACCAACGGCATCAATTTCATCGATAAAGACTAAACAGGGGGCATTTTCCTTGGCTTTCTTAAACAAATCCCTTACCCGCGAAGCGCCCACACCGACAAACATCTCCACGAACTCGGAACCGGAAATGCTGAAAAAGGGAACCCCGGCTTCACCGGCGATCGCCTTTGCCATCAGGGTTTTCCCGGTTCCAGGAGGTCCGACTAATAACACTCCTCTAGGAATTTTCGCCCCAATGGCTGTAAACCGCTCCGGTTGTTTTAAGAAGGTGACGACTTCTTGTAACTCTTCCTTAGCTTCCTCCACTCCAGCGACATCATTAAACACCACTCCAGTTTTGGCTTCCATCTGGAATTTGGCCTTAGATTTGCCGAAGTTTAATGCATTGCCCGCCGACTGGGAAGAGCGCTTAACGATCATCATTAATCCGATTACCACCAACAGGATTAATAACAAATTGGCTACACTACTGACCACCATGCGATTATCCGCGCTGGCTTGTTCTCCAAACTTCACCTTATTGGCCTTGAGTTCTTCAATCAATTCAGGATTACGCTCAAAAATGATGACCTCTTGTTTGGTTTGCGATCCGTCTAAGGTCACTTGAGCGCGGTTCTTCGTGGGGTCAATTTCTACAAACTCTACTTCTCCCGCTTCAATTTTTTCCAACAATTGGGTATAACTGAGCTGCTGGGACTGAGCCTGGACTGGACGATTTAAGAGGCTCCAGGTGAATAGTAAGGAACTGCTCAGGGCCAAAGTCGCGCCCAGGGACATTCCTTTGCGTTTGAAGGTTTGAGCCATAGTTTTGAATTGAGAACTGTTCATAGCGTCAGATCGGGTGGTGCGATCGCCCAAAAATAGATTAGTGGATAATTTTAGTGTAACTGGCGAATGGGGAATGGGGGAAAGGCAATAGGCAATAGGCAACAAAGGAGCTCTGTCCCCTCATTCCCCTATCTCCCCATCCCCCTATCTCCCCATCTCCCCATCCCCCTATCTCCCCATCTCCCCATCTCCCCATCTCCCCATCTCCCC
>NZ_CEZBFX010000154.1:0-9985 GCF_982964205.1 Roseofilum sp.
GCTCTCGTTCCCCAGTAGGGGGTTTGGGGGACTAGTCCCCCAAAGAGATCTCGCAATCAAGCCCAACCCATCATCATTGTTCCTTCTCCCCTTATCCCGAACTCAGGTTACAGTCGGAAAAGATTCTCTCATCTCCCCATGCTTTTTTTGGGGAGAATTCCACAGTCCTACCTTTTTGAAGGAGGATGGAAATGTACCTCGAAAAGCAATGAATAAAGATGCCCTAAATTATTCCTTAAATAGACTCAGTTGTTGGTAGCGATCGCTCTCCGACTCCTCTACTTTAGTTAGATCGGGAAGCGTCAACGGGATGCGCGGATAGATTTGGCGATCGCTGCGATCGCGCTCTAACCATTGCTGAAAAACCTGTTCTCTGGGATCATGGGGACAGACTAAGCCATAGATGCGTAGGCGTTTTTGCGAACCCTTAAGACTGGTGCAACGTTGATATTCTAGACTATAGCCTAAGAGGTTAATGAAACGGCGCATAATCATAATTCCAGAGGAATTTTTCGCTAGTCCAATACCGAAGAGAGATCGCACTTCCTGACGGTTCGAGAGCGCAAGGTCCTGTAACTGCTGTAAATCGATATCAGTATTCATAAAGACTTGCTCTGGATCGGCAATTAAACCGGGAATACCTAAAAGTTCCATCGCACCAATCTTTGACCCCAATTGAGAGCCATTGAAATCGGGTAAAAAGAGACCTCCTGTGCGCCGTGAGAGCAATTCCCGCGCCATAGCCGTATCGCGATCGGCTAAATAGGGACGGCCGACGGTGAGAAAATAATGATACTGCAATTGCTCGTACCAGCCGCGATCGTCTAAACTGACTAACTCTGGAGTCACGGGAATTCCATACTTTTGCCACAATTCCTGATGGCGAGATCGGTGTCGTCGATCGGGGGTTTGACTACTGCGATGGCACAACTCTTGCGGTGAAATTACGGAACTTAGTTGAACCGTGGAATGGGCGATCGCTTCACATTCTGCCTGATAATTTTGCGCCAATACGCGATCGATCGTGGTCTTTAAGCTCGGTTCGCTCTCTTCTTCTGGCGCTTGCGTTTGCTCTACTGCGGGTTGACAAACATGACCTTCAGCCATTAATCCGCCGATCGCCGCTTCGCGATACCGCGCCATTCCCCCATTAAACCGTACTGCCAATTTGGCCCAAGTCATGAGGGACTCTGCTTGAAATCCTAAGTCTAAACCATCCAACTGGGTAAAATCTGACTGTTGCAACAGGCGAATATTCATCTGGGTTAACCGATGTTCGCAACTGAGTAAACTGGCAAGGGAGGTAGATCCATTTCCGACCCGATTAAAGCCATAGGGAGCCACCCAGAGATATCGAGGTACAGTTTCCCTGACTCGTGACAGAGCTTGGCGGACAGAGTTCTCGGCTTGGATGCCTTGGGCGATCGCCCAAACCGAAGTAAAATGACCCCGAAGATCGATACTCACCCCCGTTTCAATGGCTGGAGAAGCCAAAACCCCATCATACCGACTCAAAAGCTCATCTAAACTCTGGCCGCGATCCATACAACCATAAGCGGGATGAGTTGGATCGGACAACGTTTCCGAATCAATGCGCAAAAACCGATGCTCAGGAAATCGCTGCTGTAGATAGCTCTCTAGGGTAATAGTCCCCCACTTACTGCCCCGTTTCTGAGCCGATAAACAGACCATCGGCCGTCCCCCAGCCGCAATATGATGGGCTAAATCTTGGACTAGGCGCTCTGGGGTTTTATCCTCATAGCTATACACCCGCCAAGCCTCTTGAGCGCTCGGTTTCCAGGTGTTTTCCACCACCGCTACATCCGGGTCAATTCCAGAGAGGGCAATCAAATAATCTAGGGCAATATCACTTAAGTCTGCATCGGCTATCCAAACTTGACCGCTGCCCCCTAAAACGTTTTGGATTAAGGTTTTCAAGGTATTGAGAATAGCCACCCGGTGACGACGACAGGTGCTGGAGTTTAACCCATGCCACAGTACTTGCTCGATTTCATCAATCACCACCAGGGCATTTTGCCACTCTTGGGGATTAAACTGGGCGCGGGAGTTGGGATGCAGCGAGTCAATGCACAGCACTACCCCCGGATCTGGAGAGGCTTCGCCCGCGAGCGTTGGAAGACCAAACCGAGTGGCTAAAGATTCTACCAATTGCACTCGATGACTGATGACAAGGACGGGTTGTCCTGCGCGTTTGGCTTGATTAACGATGGTTTCGAGCAGTTGGGTTTTCCCGGTTCCTTTCGCAGATTTGAGCGCTACCAGTTGGGCGCTTTCCGGTAGGGGAAGAGTTGCCGGAAAATAGCGGTCATTGAGGGTGAGGGTGCGGGGATAGGTGAGCTGTTGGGTGATGGTGGCTTTCCAGCGCTCAAAGGGGATGGCTTGGCTGTAGGCTTGGTGAAAGCGGGCTGAACTTTGGCTGGCGATCAGATCGTCTACTCCTTTTCCCCATTCTGGGTTCCAGGTGACGATCTTGACTTGACATCCGGCTTGTTGCAGGAGATACCCCATGCGGCGAATGGCGGTTTGAACGGCGCGTAGGGTTTGGGGTTTGGTGTCTTGGTCGAAGACCATATATATGGGTCGGTTGGCAGCGATAAAGGGTTGCAGTTCAGGGATAAGATGGGGATGACCGATGCGCCGACCTTGGTTATTTTTGGGGATACGATAGCCACTATGGATACCGGGAAGGGCGATCGCCCCATAGCCTGCGGTGAGCAGAGCGCCAGCTTTTTTGGCTCCTTCGGTAATGCACAGGGGAAGGCTGGGATTCTCTTTTACCCACTGCCAAAAGCCCAGATCTGAGTGTTCGGGCTGGATCTGTTCGGGGGTGAGGGGGACGTTTCCCCGGTTGGCAATGGTTTGCCAGATGGACTGGGTAACCCGCAGGGCAAAGAGTCGGGTGGGGGTTTTGGGGGGATGTTCGTATTTGATCGGTTTGCCGTCTGCATATCTCGGTTGAGCAGGTTTGAAGCATCCCCAGTCCTCATCTTCTCCGGTAATGGGGTTAATGCCGGAACACCACCATCCCCCTTGCTTAAGATGTTGATAGCGTTGCATAATGGTAGCTCGCAACCGGCCATCTTTGCGGCGGGGCAGGTCATCTGCGTACAGGAGATAGTCGTAGGGGGTTTGTCCTTCGAGGGGGATGACATTCAGGGTGGTAAGCTGGCGATCGACTCCACTGGCTTCCCATTCAAGTAGGTGGTTCACGGCGGTTGCGTTGGCTTGACTAGAGGTAGGGGTATTTATCGTAAACCACACTATCTGTAGTTGGCAAGTCAGTTAACGAAGATTCATGACTCTAGATATAGGGGACGTTTGGCGATCGCCATAGAGAAAGGCAGCGAGCAAGATGCTCACACTCCTCTATGACCTCATTTTTAGCTGTGTCACGGCACTACTGCTATGGTGAATATGGGGGCAATGAATCGATATTTCCTAAAGCAAAATTCAGCATTTCTTCCCCCTGAGATACCAGTTGTTCCACATCAGTTTCTGAAATATCGAGTTCGGTGTGGTAATCAGCTCTTAATCGGATTCTTTCCGCATCAATGAGATAGCGATGTAGCTCAACCGGAATGCGATTAGTGCGAGCAAATATCCTACCAAAAGCGGCGATAACTGCTGAATGTTTAGAGTAGGACAACCCCTCGCCTTCTAAAAATGCTGTGGCAATGTAAAACATAGCGTAGTAAGTGCGCGATGCCGCAAAATCGGGAAAACCTGTACGGTTTAACTCTCTGGCAGCTTGTAGACTGCGATTCGCTTTTTCCAGCAATTTTTGCTGTTCTGGTGTCATAGGGGTATTCCTTCTCGGCGGATGTTACGAAAGAAGCTATTGTTATACTCTTGGAATTGGCGACTACTGGCTAAAGCACAGCTTATCAAGGTATTATGTTCTAAGCATAAATCGGCAATAGTTTTGCTGATTCTGTTGCTCTCTTCAGAATATTGAAAGTCTTGTTTCAGAATGATTAAAATATCGATATCTGAGTCAGATTCTGCATCCTCTCTTGCTTGAGAACCATAGAGAATAATTTGGTCAATTTGCTGACCATATAGGGTTTTCAGTTCTTGACAGGTTTGGCTTAAGATAGTGTTAAGAGTTTCTTTGGTCATCTTTGATTTCAACCGGCGATCTTTCCAAGTGTTTATCATTACCGTGCAAAGCGCTATAGTGTTTAATCACGGGTTCTAGAATCAACTGGAGGTGTTTAGAGTCTAGAGATTTTTGAATAAAGCCCCGTTTTCTTAAAGAGTAAATGGTGGCTAAAAGATTGAGGTCTGAGGGAAATGGTTCTGAAGGAAGGTTAGACAGATCGCTGATGTACTCTTGATGAGCTAAGTAGGATAATAGAGATTTTTCAGAAGCAGATAAACGCTCATAATGGTCTCTGATAATAAGTTCTATATCGCCTAAAAATAGCTGAGAATAAGATAGGAATTGGACGACACTACCATTAAATAGGTCTTGGATCGTAGCAGCAATAATGTTAAGCCATGAAGGATTTTGACTGTAGCGGTTGATGAGTTCTAACCATTGCTCTGGATCGTTTAATCCTCTATTTTGTAAAATCTCTTGCGCTAGTTCGATAGAACCGGATAACAGGAGACTATGACAAGGACGATTTTCGGCTTCTAGGGTGGCTATTTCTGGGGGTTGTTCCCAACTGAGGAGCAGTACGCAACTGTTGTGGGGCGATCGCCCAATATCTTGCAGCAGTTTACCATAATTTTGGTATTCGGGTAGGTAACGCCCAACGAGTTCACCGGGAGTGAGGGTTTCCTGGAAGTCATCCAGGATAATGAAGCAACGGTGCGATCGCAAGTAGTCTAGTAGTGAGCGATGTTCGGTTGCTTCTCCTTGGGAGAGGAACTGGGTTAAGTGGGTTGTGAGGGCATTAAGATGGGGAAAGGTGCGATGACTGTACCAGATGAGGCGATCGAAATGCGCTGCTATCTCGTCTACCAGTTGGGTTGCAAGGGCTGTTTTGCCCATCCCCGATAACCCATAGATGCTGATAATGGCGCTATTTTCGTTGAGTATCCAGTGTTTGAGCGTGTTGAGTTCCTCTGTACGGTACGGATAGAGGCGATCGTATTTGGGGATGTGGGTGCGATCGTGTATTTTTTCCCGTTGATTGATTATAGAGTTTAATTCCTTTTTTCCAGTTTCATCAAAATTCAATTGTTCTCCACAAAGATTGATATTGTATGAAACATGATTACTATTACTAATATGTGCATCGTTAGCAATATAGTATCTTTGCATTGCAGCACGCAAATTTGACTTATTAACTTTCTCCTCCAACTCTTCCGATAAAAACTTGTACAACTCACCCGCCACCCTCTTCACATTCGCTTCCGTACAATGATATTCCTCCGCTATTTCCCGATACCTCTGGTTATTCCACACCCCCGTCAACACTACCTGCTCCAGATTATTCAAATGCGATCCCGTTTTCGCCAGCATTAGCTCATCAGCCCAGTCAACAATTTTTTCGACATCCATTACGAACTTAACACATAGACTTTTGTATATTTTAGTTTATTTATAGCTCTTTGGCAACTTTTTTTGACTAAATTAGACTTTTATCTTACCAAAAAAAGACAACTTTGTGACGGAAATTATATTCTATATTAGTCTTTTTTTGACTTGCAAAAAAATGGATAAAGTTTACCATAATAAAATTGAAGTATTAAATAAAACTAGATCCTAGTTTAGGATTCGATAGACTATGCATTACATTGCAGTAGCTGAGAATGCACATGATTCTTGTATCACAATTGCCAATGATTGCAATATTATTTTACATTTAGAGGTAGAACGATTTTTTAACCACAAGCGCTACAAATTTAATAAAAGTGCTACATTGTTTTCCATGATTTCTCTGCTTATTCATAAACTTAAAATAAATGATAATATTACATTTATCATTAGCAGACATAATGGAGAAAAACTATATCCTGAAATCATTGAATACATTTATAGAAATTTTCCCAAATCACAGATAGAAGAAGTGCAACATCTAGATTGCCATGCATCCTTCTGCTACCTTACCGATTTTGATGACGCGTTAGTTTTAGCAATGGATGGTGGTGGAGACTATCGAATACCCCTACATAAAGCAAACTCTTTTGTCTATCATTACAAAGGCAAGAACTTAAAGTTGATAGGCTCTCCATTTAATCAAGGTTTTGATGGATTTGATGGTAAGCTGTGGGCAATCATTGCTTACAAACTATTTAATGATGTCAATGCTGCTGGCAAAGTCATGGGTTTAGCAGCATATGGTGAATTTAGCGAAAAATATAAAGAGGTATTTTTAAATGATAAGTTTGCTCATTTAGGATGGGTATTTGATCGGGAGTCTTTAGATAGGCTTTGTAGTTATTTAGATGTTCAAACCCCACATGATGCAGCTTCTCTAGCTTTTACACTGCAAAAAATGTATACCGAAAACCTAATTAGTACACTACAAAATTATAGACATTACTCAGATAATTTGGTTCTAACAGGAGGATGTGCGTTAAATGTGATCGCTAATAGTAAGCTAGGCGAAGCATTAGGATACAAAAATATTTATGTCCCATCTTGTCCAGGGGATGAAGGACAGTCTCTAGGGGCATTATTATACCACTTTGGTTCTCAAAACAAAAAAATACCTATCACTAACCTTCCGTATTTGGGTCGGGGAATTGAAAATAGTCCTATTTCTGATTCAATTTATAAAAAACTAACTGAACTAATGCTAAATGGCAAAGTTGTTGCTTGGCATATGGGACGCTCTGAAACTGGCCCTAGAGCGCTAGGACATAGAAGCTTATTAGCCATTCCAACGACAATGGAATTAAAAACTATTGTTAGTGAAAAAATAAAAAAAAGGGAATGGTTTTGACCGGTTGCACCAGTTGTGTTAGAAGAGTATGCTTCGGACTGGTTTGATGTCCAATATAGTTCTCCTTATATGTCATTTACCGCCAAAGCTAAACCCAAAACCAAAGAACTTGCTCCTGCAATAGTTCATGCAGACGGTACAAGCCGTATTCAAACTTTATCTCGATCCCATAATCCTGAACTACATGAGTTGATTTCAAGAATCTATGAAATCAATGGAATCCCTATCCTTATGAATACTTCATTAAATTGTGCTGGTTTTCCTATTTGTGATACAGAAGAACATAGTCAAAACTTCTTTGTTTCTACAGATGTTCATATCTTGAATATTAATGGCAAGGTTTATATCAAATAACTAATCTAAATTTTTGAGGGGACTAGAAACTCAATGAAAAAAATACTGATCTATGCTGCTCCTTTTTCTTACGGGCCAACAGGAAAAGCTTTATCTTTAGCAAGTCACTTAAAAGATGATTACAATATTGATTTTGTTGCTTATGATACTAGCTGGGAACTAATTGCCTTAGATGGCATGAGTATTTCAAAACAAAGCCAGCTTATCCCACTAGAGAATTTAGATGATCAAACACTGTTACAATATTCTTTGATTATAAGCTGTAGTGATTTAAGTTTAGCATTAAGAGCTAAAAGCTTAGGAATCAAATCAGTTATGTTTGACTCTGTTTTTTGGTGGCGCTCCCCTAATATAGAAGATATGATTTCCATAGATGCTTATATAGTTCAGGATTTTTTGGGTGTTGACCATGAAATTAAATTACTTGGCAAACAGCCTTCTAATCTTTATAAGGTAGGTGCAGTATTTAGAAAGAACATCGATCAAATCGAGAATAGATCTAATTCCAACAAGCAAATACTTATCAATTATGGTGGTATTGAGTCACCATATATTAAAGTTCCTAAAAATTCAAAATATCCTTTCATGATTACAGACTCTTTATCACAGTTATTCACAGATAAATCAGAATTTAAATTTATTGTAACCGGCAAAAATCATATAATGCAAGCATTGGCTAATAGATACAAAAATTATGGGAACGTTCGATTTGAAACTCTAGAACATCATATTTTTCTGTCCTGTATTGCAAGTAGTGATTTAGTAATTACAACACCAGGAATTGAAACTTTTTATGAAACTGTTTACTTTGGAAAAAGATCTGTACTACTACTGCCACATAACTCTACCCAATATTTACAACTTCTGGCGTTGATAGATGCAGGAATTGAAAGTCCTGTATGTACTTATAATTATTATGGTAAAAACTATACATACAAACGACATATTAATGAATCTGAAGAAGTCAAAGCTGTGCTTAAAAATTTTAACGATATTTATTCTTATCCGCTACATTTAAATAAATACATAGACAACTTATACCAATTAATTGAAAATAGATTGATTGAGCCTGATATTTATGAAATCAATAAACAACAATATTTAAAAAATATTGGAACCAATGGTGGCCAATCAATTGTGAAAATTGTTGAAGAGCTAATTAACTAAGATTTTAGTTCAATCAGGAAATTTTATGAAAATTTTATTGACAATGCATATGCCTTATTTGCCTCCATTAGGCGGAGCGAATAAGACTATCCGATATTTAGCTGAGGAATTAGCATTACGAAAGCATTCAGTAGTCGTTATTGTACCTGCTTTCGGAGACCCTCCGGGTGGCGTGACAAAAGATCAATTTTTCAATGAGCAACAAAAACTTAGTATCTGTTCTCATCTCAATCAAGGAGCATATATATTTTCTCTTAATTATGTCCAAGTTCATGCTGTAGCAGATACCATAAATCTTAGTGATTATTTAAATAATGAAATACAGAAATTTCAGCCTGACTACATAATAGTTACGACTGAGGATACTACACAAGAACTACTAAAAACGTCTCTAAATCTTAAAAAATATCCTGTGATTTGTTTGGCACAGACACCATCATTATTACCCTTTGGTTCTCATTCTTTCTATCCAGATAGACGAAAAACATCTGTGTTAAAACAAGCAGATGTATTTATAGTTAATAGCTACTTTCTGTCTAATTATGTTCGTCGGTGTGTCGATATTAAAGTAATTCCTATCTATTTACCTGCTTATGGCAAACCACCCTTTCCAAATTTTGCTAATTTTGAAAAGGGTTTTATAACCTTGGTTAATCCATGTGACTTTAAGGGAATTTCAATATTTATAAAACTAGCCAATCAATTTCCTGATTTAAAATTTGCAGGTGTTCCAACATGGGGAACAACTGATCGTGAACTATCTCTCCTTCAAGCAAATTCAAATGTTTCTATACTTCAACCATCTTCTGATATCAACAAAATCTTATCTAAAACTCGTATTTTATTAGTTCCTTCACTATGGCTTGAAAATATCCCACTGGTTATCATTGAGGCAATGCTTAGAGGTATTCCTGTTATTTATAGTCAAGTTGGAGGAATTGAAGAAATTAATCTAGGAACTGGTTTTATACTACCAGTGAATCCAATTACCAAAGTTACTCATGGTTTCAAGCAAAATCAAACTATGATTCCGGTTGTACCCACTCAAAATATTAAACCTTGGTCTGACGCTATTATTCAACTTACTTCAAGTAGAGAATTATACTATAGTCAATCTCAATTGGTCAGAATTAGAGCTAATAATTTTATTGATTCAATTAAAATTGAAAATCTTGAAAATCTCCTAAATTCACTTGATTAAGTCCGATTTTTTTCTAACGTTTGCAAGGTTTTTATATCCTCTTCAAATTCTTCAACATCATAATCAATACAAATACCGCGACTAGCAATTTCTTTCTGAAATTCTAACAAGTGCATTCCGGCTAAATGACGCGCTTTGCCTATACTAATTCTATCTTGTTGGAAGAGCATAATCGCAATTTCCAGCTTCAACTGTGCTTCAGACATTTCAGAAGCTTGGAGAATATCATCTGGAATGAGAACAGCCATGTTTTAATTATCCCGTGAATGGTTTAGACTCGATCGTAGCTTACAGCGCTTCGCGCTGTAATGAGGTACAATATAAGGTGAAGAAATGTGATAGG
>NZ_CEZBFX010000155.1:0-9940 GCF_982964205.1 Roseofilum sp.
GACCACCAGTTCCCCGCTTTTCTCGACTCTCTCCGTTTTTTGTCCTGTACTTAGGGCTTCCACATGCTCATCCTGTAAATCAATCTCATCTTCTGGACTAAAAAATGAGGCAATTGTAGCCAAACCTAAAGGGGGAAATAGGGAATATTTAATCGGCCGCCAATGGGGACTAAGGGCTTCGATTAAAGCGGGTAAAATCATTTTAACTTTCATGGATCTAAGCCTGGGAAATCAATCGGTAATGAAGGGACTGAAGAGTCTGAAGTCTTTTTGAGTATGAACTAAAAAACTTGGGTTGTGTAAAGATTGTGATTTATTGATATTTTTGGATTTACTTTGTAGGAAAAATTAAGATATTTTAATGAAGGATTTTCTTTCCTGTGAGAACTGCTGGCGATCGCCCGGAATCCAACCTTGAGTTACCGTAGAATCTTCACATCAGCCGTCCTAGTCTATCGCTCATGAATATGATTCGTAAACTGACCCCTCTGACTTTAGCTGTAACCTTAGCTTGTACCTCTAACTTGATGCGTCCAGCCTGGAGTAGCCCCCAGTTTACCGATTCATCGGAGCGATATGCAGCTCAATCTTCTTTCTCTAGCTCAGATTGGGTGACTCTCAACCCTTCCGTCCACCCGACTACCGGGCGCGCTGTGTCTTTGTGGTCTACCTATTACCATATTTATCAAGCACAAGAAATCACGAATGGTTATCCTCTGCTCGATCCATCAGGTCGCCCTCTAGCCTATCTTTCCCATCGAGATTGGTGCTATGCTGCCCTGCAAGGTACAGTTCAAGTCCAAGACCGATGGGGAAGATTAACCACTTATAATTTTGCTGGTCGAGGGCAGACGGTACAAATGGATTGTTCAGCCTACTTTAAGAGTCTTTCCCCTGCAACGCTACAAAAGACAGGGCGAGTCCGTTTTGGTTTGGCTCGTGGTTCCCATGGAGATGGGGCTGGTGGATATCGTTTAGTCCCTTATCGGACTATAGCAGTCGATCGCCAACGGATTCCGTTAGGGTCTGTCATTTATATTCCTGCGGCCCGAGGACAGCAGATCCAACTTCCCAATGGAGAGATAATTATCCATGATGGCTATTTCTTTGCCGCAGATGTAGGCAGTGCCATTAAGGGTAATCATATTGATGTCTTTGTCGGATCGCATAAACGTAGCCCCTTCCCCTTTATTACCAGTAATCCTAGAGGTACTTTTGAAGCATTTGTCGTCCAAGATCGTCAGATTACCGAAGTGTTGACTCGTATGCATCGATAAAGTTAGAAGTATTTGGAAAAGGTAGTGAGCGGAACCCTGTAGTAATCACTATTGCAGAATTAGATGGAGATATAAACTGATAGATAAGATATTAAGGAGTGTAAGGTAAACGAGTTTATGGCCACAAAGCGCATTGCAGAAATTCTGCGTCAAGGTAACCCAGACGATCGCCTGATAATCCAAGGATGGGTACGCACGAAACGAGAACTGAAGGCGTTTTCGTTTATGGAAGTGAATGATGGTTCCTGTTTAGCTTCTTTGCAAGTGGTTCTGGATCGGGAAATGCCTGATTACGATCGGGTGCTGAAGTCCTTGAGTACTGGCGCATCGGTGGAAGTGGAGGGGGTTTTAGTGGCTTCTCCTGCGAAGGGACAACGGGTAGAGTTGAAAGCGGAAACGGTGGTGGTGTATGGGGAAGCGGATGAGAGTTATCCTTTGCAGAAGAAGCGCCATTCGTTTGAGTTTTTAAGAACGATTGCTCATTGGCGATCGCGAACCAATACATTAGGGGCAGTTTTCCGCGTCCGTAATGCCTGTGCAGCAGCCGTTCATGAGTTTTTTCAACAACGGGGCTTTTTGTGGATGCATACGCCCATTATCACCGGGAATGATTGTGAAGGCGCGGGTGAATTGTTGGCAGTGACGAGCTTGGATCTGAAAAATGTACCCCGTACTGAAGAGCAAGGGGTGGACTATTCCCAAGACTTTTTTGGCAAACCGGCCTATCTTACGGTGAGCGGACAATTGGAAGCGGAAGTGATGGCCATGGCTTTTGGGAATGTGTATACGTTTGGGCCGACGTTTCGGGCGGAAAACTCGAATACCTCCCGCCATTTGGCTGAGTTTTGGATGATTGAACCGGAAATGGCCTTTTGCGATCTAGAGGGCAATATGGATTTAGCCGAACAGTTTTTGCAGTTCGTGTTTAAGTCAGTGTTGGAGAAATGCCCGGAGGATATGGAGTTTTTTAACCAACGGATTGATAACACGGTGTTGGCGACAGCAGATAATATTATTAACAATCAGTTTGAGCGGGTCACGTATACGGAGGCGATCGCCCTCTTGGAAAAAGCGCCGGATAAGTTTGAGTTTCCGGTAGAGTGGGGGTTAGACCTCCAATCGGAACATGAACGCTATCTCGCTGAGACGTTATTCAAAAAGCCGGTAATTGTCACCGATTATCCCATTGAAATTAAGGCTTTTTATATGCGCGTCGGCGATGATGGTAAAACCGTTCGGGCAATGGATGTCCTTGCGCCCAATATTGGCGAGATTATTGGCGGTTCGCAACGGGAAGAGCGCTTAGATATCCTGGAAAATCGGATGCGATCCCATGGCATTAATCCAGAAGAGTTATGGTGGTATTTAGATTTGCGGCGCTTTGGCACCGTTCCCCATGCCGGTTTTGGATTAGGCTTTGAACGGTTGGTGCAGTTTATGACGGGAATGGGCAATATTCGGGATGTGATTCCCTTCCCCCGCGCTCCTCTGAGTTTGGACTTTTAAGTCATGACTTGCCAAACGAGTTAGATTGTTTATGATTGTGGCTAATTGCACTTCGGCAACTTCTATGCTATGAGCAAAATCATCCTACCGTTCCGCGATCGCCAAGGTGCAGGCGAACAGTTGGCGATCGCGATTAAACCCGAAATTGAGCAGTGGCAAGCTAACTTGACTCACTCAGGAAGAGTAATTGTTTATGCTCTTCCCAGAGGGGGATTACCCATAGCTAAACCCATTGCTCAGGCTCTCTATTGTCCCTTAAGTGTAATTGTAGCTAAAAAAATCACCAGTGCCAACAACCAAGAATTAGCTGTAGGTGCGGTCACAGCCTGCGGTCAAGTGGTATGGTCTGCCCTATCTGAAGAAGAAAGCCAAAGCAGAACGTGGCAAAGTCGGCAAGCCGTTGCCCAGCAAAGGGGCCAAGAACAGTTAGCCACCTTATCTCCCCACTGTCCTACGGTTCATCCTCAAGGGGCGATCGCCATTTTAGTCGATGATGGTATGGCCACGGGGATGACCATGGCTGTAGCGATTTTAGCAACCCGTGCCCGCTGTCCTGCTCAAATTTGGGTGGCAACTCCCGTTGCTCCCGTAGGGTTAGAGCAGCAGTTAGGAAGCTGGTGCGATCGGATGATGATTTTAGCGACCCCCGATCCCTTTTTAAGTGTCAGTCGGTTTTATACTCAATTTGAACAAGTCGAAATGTCAGAGGCGATCGCCTGTTTAATGACTCAATCTGAATGGTTATAGTGCTATGTGCTGGTAATGGGTATATAGGTAATAGGAATTATGGTTAAATGTCCTCGATGTGAACAGGCAATCGCTTCTGATGCAGTCAGTTGTCCCCACTGTCAGTTTATCCTTAAAGCCCATGGTCATCCAGGTATTCCTCTCCACCGTTCCCAAGGAGAGAGCTATCTTTGCGACAGTTGCATCTATCATACTGATGATACCTGTGATTTTCCTCAACGGCCAACTGCTAAGGACTGCACCTTATACCATAATCAAGAACAACCTCTTGTTCCTGAATCGAGGGGACAGTATAGAGGAGGGAGTTGGCGATGGCGATCGTGGTTTCAAAAAAACTTTATTTGGATTATCCTCTTAGCTTTATTGATTGTCAGCTTATGGCTATCCATTTAATCCCCATTCCTCTCCAGCATTTTTCGTTATCCAAATCACTAACGATCGCCTTACTTCGTCATTCTTTAACCCATCGATAAAAACGAGAGAGGTGAATAGTCATTTCCATCGCTCATCCTAACACATACAGACATAAATCTTTACATCTATTTACCTCCACTCATTCCAACAAAGTTTCAATCCATGATCCATACAATGGTAAAATTTAGGGGTCTATAGATTGAAGGGAATTGTGTTCATGCACTTCTTCAAAATGATTGCTACCCAAGTGAAAACTTGGTTTCCAGCTCCTGCTGTTCATGCTCACTGTGATGGCCCTTGTGGTGTGTACGATCCGGCATCAGCTAGAATTGCGGCTGAAGCAGTTTTATCCATGACCAAGAAGATTCTGGATTTGCAACCTCCATCTGGTAGCGATCCTCAAGCAATAGCAGCGTACAACAATACGCTCTCTCGCTATATTCAAATCAAAGAAGAGCAAGCCCACTTAGCGAAGACAGAACTGCTGGTTTTATGGACAGATTACTTTAAACCGGTTCATTTAGAGCAATTTCCTGATTTACATACCAAATTTTGGAATATTGCTAAGTTGTGTTCTGCTTGCAAAGTGGAAGTTAGCCTACAACACGCCAATGAGTTAATGGATGCCATCAAAGAGATCCAAGAAATTTTCTGGGCTACCAAAAATCGGACTGATGTTCCTTGGTATAAAGCCAGCTAAACATCCCATTCCTTATTCCCCAATCTCAGCGAAGTAGATTAGGGGAATGAGATTACAGTAGAAATGACGACGTTTAAGGCAATACCTTCGCCAAAACTAAAAATGTCTTGATGAGTAGGTTGGGTTCAATAAAGTGAAACCCAATCTACAAGAAAATAGTGAAGGTATTGTTAAAGGAAAAACACTTTATCCATTACTAATTACCCTTCTGCCACGCGAAGCACTATGCCTCAAATCCGAGACAGTAACCTTGTGGATATATTACTTTGGTTATTGAGGCAGAGGCAACGTTTTCGTGTTGAAGGCATTTCCATGTTGCCTGTGTTGCAACCGGGAGATGAAGTTTTGGTCGATAGACGGGCCTATCGATATGAGCGACCCTCCGTAAATGATGTTGTTGTGATTTGGTCTCCTCAGCAACCCTATCTGCGTCTTATCAAACGGGTCATTTCTATCGATCGAAGTGGAGCCTGTTTTGTACAAGGTGACAATCGATCGTACAGTACGGATAGTTGGAGTTTTGGATGGGTCGAACCGCAATATATTGTGGGTCGTGTCACCAGTCAATTCTTGAACGACTAATCTGAGCTGTTGGGGTTTGAGTAGATCGCCGAGTTTAGGGAATATTCGCTAAAATTGTGCTGATGATGAATTTTTCTTCAAGTTAAATGAATAGTTGCATTTTAATGGCCCAGATTGTCCAAGATCCTCAACTGCGCTATACGCCAGATGAGACAGCGGTAACAGAGATGTTAGTCCAGTTCGCGGCAACGAAGGCAGAAGATCCCCCCCATACGTTAAAGGTGGTGGGATGGGGAAACTTAGCGACGGAAATTGCCCAAGGGTATCATCAAGGGGATCGGGTGATTCTTCAGGGTAGCCTGAGAATGAATACGTTCGATCGCCCAGAAGGATTTAAGGAAAAACGGGCAGAGTTGATCGTTTCCCGCATCCATAATGTCCATGGGGAACCCGTAGCAACTCAGCCTTTAGCAACTGTGGGGGCAACTGCTAGCGTCCAGGATAACGTGATTCCTATGTCTACTCCGGCTCCAGCACCTCCTCGTCCTCAACCCACCCCAGCTCCGGTTGCGCCACCCCCTGCGAATATTCAACCCTTGGAAGAAGATGAAATTCCATTTTAGGGAATAGGGAATAGGCAAAAGGCAAGAAGTAATTTCTCCGCGTCTCCGTGCCTCCGCGTCTCCCTATCCCCCTATCTCATCACCAGGGATACCTCAAAGACTTGAGCAAAGATCTCTGGGAGGGTTTGGCGGATGTCAGAGAGGGAAATGTGGGGAGCGAATTGCGCTAGAGTACCGACGGGGCGATCGCCAATTCCACAAGGAACGATCGCCTCAAATCCTTCGAGATCGGGATTGACGTTGAGGGAAAAGCCATGCATGGTAATCCAACGACTGACTTTAATGCCGATCGCCCCCACTTTATACCCATTGAGCCAAACCCCAGTTAAACCCGGAATGCGATCGGCTCTTAAGCCATAAACCCGAAGCGTCTCAATTAAAACCGTTTCTAGTTGCCGCAAATACCAATGGAGATCCCGTTGATAGTAGGTTAAATTCAAAATTGGATAGCCCACCAATTGACCGGGACAGTGATAGGTGACCTCGCCTCCCCGTTCGACGCGATGGAGTTCTGCTGGGGGGCGATCCGGATCGAATTTGAGAAAGTCTAGGGTAGCTCCTCGTCCCAGAGTATAGACGGGAGGATGTTCGAGCAATAGTAAGACATCATCTAAGTTAGGATTCTCTCGCCGTTCGGCTACCCGTTCTTGCTGCCATTGCCATGCCTTTTCATAGGGCAGCAATCCCAGTTGCCAAACCTGACAGTAGCGAGCTGCGATCGCCTCTAATCCCATAATCTATTGCCTATTGCTAGAGTGCTGATCGCCTCTTCCTTCGCACTACTCATCTCAAAAATTGGGTTAATTTTAACATAAGTTTAGAAAAATATCCGGTTAAAACATCAAGAATTGTCAAGGGATGCAACAGATTTTTAATGGTTGTGTTCAGCAGAATACAAAATGCTAGTGTAAACGTATAACTCCAATAGGAAGTCTCTCTTAGCCTCACACTAAGAGTAAGGCTAGCCTAAGAAAATTCGTTTAATGGGAGGAAGCTTATATGAAGCTTGTTATCCAGGGAAAAAACATTGAAATAACAGATGCAATTCGTGAATATGTTCATCAAAAAGTCGAAAAGGCTGTCAGTCATTTTGAGAATCTGACAACAGAGATTGATGTCAATCTTTCAGTAGCTCGTAATCCCCGGATAAACCCCAAGCAGACGGCTGAAGTGACCATTTATGCCAATGGAACGGTCATTCGGTCGGAGGAGAGCAGTGAAGACCTCTACGCCAGCATTGATTTAGTGGCAGATAAGATTGCTCGACGGCTGCGTAAGTATAAGGAGAAGCGTCACAACAACAAACACAAAACTAAGGCAGAGATTGAACCCCCTGAAATTCTGGAAGAAACGGAAGGGATTAGCGATTTACTGGCTAATCGTACTCCGGAACTGCCCGCAGATGTAGTCAGAACCAAGTATTTTGCCATGCCTCCGATGAGTGTGGAAGAAGCTCTTGAACAGTTGCAACTCGTGGGCCATGATTTCTTTATGTTCAGAAATGCACAAACGGGAGAAATCAATGTGATTTATGAGCGCAACCATGGCGGATATGGAGTGCTCATGCCCCGCAATGGCAATGGTCATACTCATGGTCGCAATGGTTCTACCGCTCAAGCGAATGCGCCTGTAAGCTCCAATGCTTAACTGGGATTCATGATTTGGATTAAAACGGCCCGATGGCAGAAGAGACGACACGCCTCAAATGCCATCCCGGTTGCCGTTAACCGGTTTGTTGCCAGATTTTAACACTCATGTCTTGGGAGCCACTGATTAAAGTTTTCCCATCTGGACTGAAGGCAACAGCGGTTACCGGGCCTTGATGTCCCACTAGGGTATCGATTTCTTCACCGGTCTCTAGTTCCCAGAGCTTAATCGTCTGGTCATGACTGCCACTGACTAGCACTTGTCCATCTGGGTTGAGACCGACTGCATAGACAATACCTTGATGGCCAGAAAAGGTTCGCACTAACCCCCTCGTACTACAATTCCACAGTTTAATGGTGCGATCGCCACATCCGCCGGCTAACATTTGGGCATCTGGTGTCAGGGCTACACTATAGAGAGCCATGGTCACTTCGAGAGTCATTTGGGGAGTATCGGCTCCCACTTGCCAAACTTGGATTAAACCGCGATGATCGTTGCGGCCGGCGATCGCCAAAACATCCCCCTCTCTGCTAAACCCTAACGAATCAATCTCATAATCGACGTAATAATTGGTGCGAATCAGATCTCCGTGAGCAAAATCCCAAAATCGGAGGGAACTCTTCTCCTCTAAGGGTTCCGAACCTGCACTGACCAGGGTTTGACCATCTGCACCGATCGCAACCACCGTTGTCCAATCTTCACATTCAAGTTGTTGCAGCAGTTTCCCCGTCGTTAAGTTCCAAATTTCAATTTCTCCGGTTGCTGCGGCTAGAGTTTTCCCATCTCGACTGAGGGCAACGGAACTCACGGATAAATCTTCGGTATCTAAGGATAATCGGGTGACTTCGTAAGTGCTTAAATCCACCCCATTCATTTCCTGATAGCCGCCACTCACTAAGCGACTGCCATCGGAACTGAGGGCTAAACAGGTGACAGCGCTCGATTGAGTGAGGGTTTTCACGCATTGCCAACCTGTTTTGCTTTTAACGGACTCTGGGGGAGAAACGACTGGAGATGGAGCTTGAGGGGTTGCCGGTTGAACCGGTGCAGGGGTTTCCCACTCGTCGTCCTCTCCCCATTCATCATCGCGGCTCAGATCGGGTTCAAAGTCCATCTGAGATTGAAAGTCATCAAATCCTTGTTTAATCCGACTGACCCATTTTTCGGCACGTTCGGTAAAGCTTTTGACTTCAGAAACTGGGGTTTCTGTCTCGGTTGTCGGGGGTTCGGGCGATCGCTCTAAACGGCTTTGCACTTGGAGCAGTAGCTCTGTTTGTTGCTTGATTTGGCTTTGCAGTTGGGAAAGGGCAGTTTCGCTATTGGTTTCTGGGGCTGGGGTTTGGCTCGGTAAGCGCCCAATTTCGGCTGCAACTCGATCGAGTTGGGTTTGCAGTTGGTTTAATTGGGGAAGAATATCGCCAGGAGTTTGGGGAATGGGTAAAGATTGTAACTGTTCGTTGACGTGAACAATGGAGTTGAGTAACTCCGTTGATTGGCAACCGAGCCGTTCTAAGGTAGTTTCTAGGCTTTGCAGTTGGCTGGATGCAGTGTTTAATTGGCTCAGATCCAGGCGATCGATTTGTGCTTGTAAGGCTTCTTTCCAGGTGCTGAGACTGTCCTGAAATTCACTAAAACTTTGATCCAGATGCTCTTGGAGTCTGCTATATTGCCCACGCAGTTCGGCTAGATCGCTGTCTACGTCTTGCTTAAAGGTTTTGACTTCACTAGAGATTTCGGTTAACTGGGATTCTAAAGATTGTAGTCTCTCTTCCGTGGGGAGGCGATCGATCCGTTGTAGAATCTGGGCTAAGGATTCGAGAACATAATTAGATTGATTGCGAAGTTGGGCTAACTCTTCTTCCATACTCTTAAAATCTAGGGTTTCTAAAACCGATAAACGGTTCATTAAGTTAGTTTCAACTCTACTCAGCCCTTGTTCCCACTGTCGAGGGTTGATTTCACTCCCTAGGGAAAGCACCACTGCGCGTAAGGATTCAATCTCTTCAGAAAGGGTAGCTTGCAGTTGCGGCAGATCCGTTTGTCGATCCTGCTGATACTGTGCAGCCAGACGTTGACGGTTAATTAAATTCAGAAACAGAGACAAAGACATCGGGGTGGCGACAAAAACCACCTTTTCCAGAAGCATAGCAAACCCAGCTCCCACCACCGAGGCGACAATAGACACAGATTCAGCAATTTCCGTCCAATGGCGGTTTTCCACCGTTGGCTTGTTGTTTGACATAGCAAGATCCCCATTTCTGGATCTAGTGTAATCCTTCTTGTGAAAGGTCTGAAGAAGTATCTTTGCGATCTTATACAATCCCGAATATTGACTAAGAATAAGGAATCGCTGTTGGGTAACTATAATAGGGACTCTGATCGATGATGGGGTCGTAATTGCTCTCGAATCGAGTTACTGTATTGCATGGGGGTCTGATTGATTTTGTGGTATAGTCGATTCGGTTAACAGTGATACATAAATGAGATAAACTGAAGAGAGTAAG
>NZ_CEZBFX010000156.1:0-9754 GCF_982964205.1 Roseofilum sp.
AGAAATTTATTCAAGTTTTTACCACTCCTGAGCATCCCTTAGTCATTTTCCTAGACGACCTACAGTGGGCAGATTCAGCATCCCTGAAGTTGATGCAACTGCTCATGGGCGAGAGTGAGACGGGTTATCTGCTGTTGCTAGGAGCCTATCGGGATAATGAGGTCTATCCTGCCCACCCCTTGATGCTAACTCTAGAAGGAATTGTTAAATCGGGAGCGAGTATTAATACCATAACTCTCGCGCCTTTAAGCCAAGCCGATCTCAATGACTTGGTCGCAGATACTCTAAGCTGTAGCCAGAAGCTGGCTGGGCCTTTAAGTGAATTAGTCTATCAAAAAACCAAGGGAAATCCCTTTTTTGCCACCCAGTTTCTCAAGGGCTTGCACGAAGATGGGTTGATTGCTTTTGACCGGGATAAAGGCTATTGGCACTGCGACCTGACCGAAGTGCGGCAGTTGGCACTGACAGAGGATGTAGTAGAGTTTATGGCTTCTCGGTTGCACAAGCTACCCGAAGAAACTCAAGAGGTATTGAAGTTAGCTGCTTGTATTGGCAACCAATTTGACTTGGAGGCTTTGGCCATTGTCAGGGAACTCGAGCAGATAGAGGTGGCAAGTTCTTTATGGAAAGCGCTGCAAGATGGATTGGTTCTGCCCAAGGGCGAGACCTATAAGTTTTTCCAAGGAAGTGAGGGAGAGGAAAAAGTAAAGGTATCAGAAATATCGGTTGCCTACAAGTTTCTGCACGATCGCGTCCAGCAAGCCGCTTATTCTCTGATTCCTGACGACCGAAAAGAAAGGACTCATTACCGGATCGGCAAACGGCTAGAGGGAATAATTGCTCCTGAAGAACGAGAAGAACGTATTTTTGAGCTAGTCAATCAATTAAATCATGGCAAAAATTCAATCGCAGACCCACAAGAACGTTATGAATTAGCTCGTTTGAATCTCATTGCCAGTCGCAAGGCGAGAACAGCAACTGCCTATGAAAGTGGTCGAGAATACGTCAGCATTGGCTTATCATTACTTGGAGAAAATCCTTGGCGCGAGCAATATGTAATGACTTTAGCCTTCCATGATTTAGGGGCAGAACTCGCTTCTCTATGTAACGATAGGGAAGCCATGAATAAATTCATCAAAAAGGTTATAAAATGGGTTGATAATCCCTCGGACAAAGTGAATATTTATCAAACAAAGATTCAAGCACTTATTAATCATAGTCAGCTCAATGAAGCCATTGAGCTGGGACTAGAATTATTACAAGAATTTAATGTTACTTTTCCCGAAAGACCGAAAGAAAAAGATATTCAAGAAAGCATTGAAGCAATCAAACAGGCGATCGCCGAGCGAGACATTGAAGATTTGATTCATATTCCTAAGATGAGAGATCCAGAAAAAATTGCCATTGTTCGATTAGCAACTAGCGTGACATCAGCCGCTTCCATCTCGGGTTCTCCGTTATTTCCACTCATCGTTTCCTTAGCGGTAAAACTCTCTATTGAATATGGAAATACTCCAGCATCGGCCTTTGCCTATGCAACCTATGGAATGGTTTGCACTAATCTTTTGCAAGATGTGAATATCGCTGTCAAGTTTGGTCGTTTAGCTCTTAAAGTCGCGATCGAGCCAGAAGCTAAAATCATTAAATCAAGCGTACTCACGATTTTGGGATTATTTCTGTTTCATCGTACATCTCATACCCAAAAAACCCTACCGCTTCTACAGGAGGGCTATACCAGTGGACTAGAAACGGGAAATCA
Organism: Roseofilum sp.; assembly: GCF_982964205.1. NCBI lineage: Bacteria > Bacillati > Cyanobacteriota > Cyanophyceae > Desertifilales > Desertifilaceae > Roseofilum > Roseofilum sp. The sequence continues at coordinate 1,760 of NZ_CEZBFX010000156.1, forward strand.
AGAATATGCCGGACATAACGTTCACAGTTTCTGTTGGAATTACTTTTTGTGCGGTCAATCCCTTGTATCATTAGAGCAGCAAACTCGTCTTTATTACAATGAGTTGATAAAATTTAGTCAGTTAACCTCAGCCAATTACTGTCGAATTCATTTGCAAGCTATTTCACACCTATTGTATGGTGCAGAAAATCAGAGTATTTTGTCTGGACAATTTATCGAAGAAAATGAAATTTTATCCCAACTTATTCCTGCTTCAGATTTGGTCGGCTTGTGGTATTTTTATATCCATAAGTTGATAATTTGCTACCTATTTGCGGATATTAATTCGGCTCTAAAAAATGCCACTGAGGCAAAGAAATATGCGATCGCTGGAGCTGGAATGGCTTCTGAACCAGCATTTTATTTCTATCATTGTCTGAGCATTATTGCTACTGTCAGCTCCCATTTAGAGTCAGAGTCAGCAGCCTGGCAACAACTTGAGGAGAACCAAAAGACATTACAACAGCAATGGGCGCGCCACGCACCCATGAATCACCAACATAAATGGGACTTAATTGAAGCTGAAAAATATCGCGTTTGCGGAAAATACTATGAGGCTGGAGATTGGTACGATCGCGCCATAGCCGGAGCGAAAGAAAACGAGTACCTACAAGAAGAAGCTCTAGCCAACGAACTAGCTGCCAAATTCTACTTAGACTGGGGTAAAGAAAAGGTGGCTGCAGGCTATATGACCGATGCCTACTATTGCTATGCTCGCTGGGGAGCCAAGGCCAAAACCGACCAACTCGAAGAAAAATACCCCCAACTCCTTGCCTCCATGCTGCAACAGCCTCGCTTGGAGTTACAGAGTGGCCAAACCGCGATTGCAACTCACACTTTGACTCAAACGAGCAGTTCAAGTACCAGCACAATTAGCTCAATGCTAGATTGGGCAACGGCGATCAAAGCATCCCAGTGCCTATCGAGCGAAATGCACCTGGACAAACTGGTCTCCACCTTAATGACAGTAGCCATGGAAAATGCCGGAGCAGATAGCGGCATTCTGCTCTTACAGCAACCGTCTGGTTGGCAGGTTGTTGCCCGATACTCCCAAGAAGGTGGCGATTGGTCTTCGACCGAGGTATCGACTGAACGCTCTATTCTCACCAGTGTGATTAATAAAGTTAAACGGACTCAAGAAGCAATTATTATTAACGATTTCCCTGATGATACCCAGTTTGCCGGCGACTCCTATCTACGACAAAAACAACCCCTTAGTTTTCTGTGCGCACCCATCCTCAATCAAGGCAAGCTGATCGGTATCCTCTATCTGGAAAACCATCTAGCCGTAGGAGCGTTTACACGCGAGCGGATGGAACTGCTCAATATGCTTTGTTCCCAAGCGGCTATCTCGATGGAAAATGCCCGTCTTTATAAACAGTCCCAAGACTATGCCCAGAAACTCGAACAATCTCTTGAAGACCTGCAACAAGCCCAACTGCAACTGGTACAAAGTGAAAAAATGTCAGCCTTGGGCAATCTAGTGGCAGGAGTAGCCCACGAAATTAATAATCCCGTAGGATTTATTGCTGGGAACATAGAACCAGCACGAGATTATGTGCAAGACTTGTTGGAATTAATAGACCTTTATCAGCAAGAATATCCAGAGCCAAGTGAAGCAATAGAAGAAGAAATCGAAGCAATGGACTTGGAGTTTGTGCGCTCGGATTTACTGGAACTGATTTCTTCAATGCGATCGGGAACGGATCGCATCCGTCACATCAGTAATTCTTTGCGGACGTTTTCCCGTACAGATAAGGAGTATAAAGTCCCGTTTAACTTGCATGAAGGTCTCGAGAGCACATTGCTCATTCTCAAACATCGCCTGAAAGCCAACGAGGAGCGTCCAGCGATTGAAATTATTAAAGACTATGGACAATTGCCACAAGTGCAATGTTTTCCGGGACAACTCAACCAAGTGTTTATGAATCTGATTGCTAATGCTATTGATGCTCTAGATGAGGGCAATCAGGGACGCAGTTTTGACGAGATTGCCAATCAGATTAAGATTACTACCTCAGCAACAACCCAGGAGGTCACCATTCGGATTGCTGATAATGGTACAGGGATGCCAGAAGAGGTGAGAGAACGCATCTTCGAGCAAGGATTTACGACTAAAGCGGTGGGTAAAGGAACGGGGTTAGGAATGGCGATCTCTAAATCAATCATTGCCCAAAAACATAGCGGTAAGATTACCTGTACTTCTCAATTGGGTAAAGGCACTGAGTTGGAAATCTGCCTTCCTATCAATTAGAGCGAATAGATTCTATATTAATTATTATGTAAGTATCCCCATAGAGCGATCGCTGCCTATGTAAAATTGAGGTCTTTGTTGGTAAAAATGTCACCATAATGATCGAAGTACAGCAACAAATCCTAGAGAAATGATCTTAGAACTACCGGGCTATCAAATTGGCGAAAATATATATGAAGGAGAGCGAACTTTAGTATATCGGGGAGTTAGACTTTCTGACTCGTTAAAAGTCGCCATCAAATTTCTGCGCAACTCATACCCCAGCTTTACCGAACTCCTACAGTTTCGCAACCAGTATGCCATTGCCCAAAACCTGAATCACCCCGGCATTGTCCAACCTTTAAGCTTGGAGAACATTGGTAATGGTTATGCTTTGATCATGAAAGAGGAGGGGGCAATTTCTCTGAAGAAAGTATTAGCAGAATATGAGTCATTAGACTTAGAAATCTGTTTGAAAATCGCTATTCAACTCGCGTCGATCCTGCAAGAACTCGAGCAGCAGCGAGTCATTCACAAAGATATTAAACCCGCCAACATTCTGATTCACCCAGAGAGCCAACAGATCCAACTGATTGATTTCAGCATTGCCTCCCTGCTGCCAAAAGAAGTGGAAGAAATCAAGAATTACAATGTCCTAGAAGGAACCCTAGCCTATATTTCCCCAGAACAAACCGGTCGCATGAATCGGGGAATCGACTACCGCAGCGACTTTTATTCCCTGGGAGTTACCTTATACCAACTGCTAACAGGAACTTTACCCTTCCCCAGTGACGACCCGATAGAGTTGGTGCATTGTCATATTTCCCAACAGCCAGTATTGCCATCGGTTAGAAACCCGGTTTCTGGAATTCCCCTAGTCGTTTCACAGATCGTGATGAAATTAATGGCGAAGAATGCAGAAGATCGCTATCAGAGTGCATTGGGGTTAAAGTTAGATCTAGAAAATTGTCTCCAGCAATGGCAAGAAACAGCCAAAATAGAACTCTTTGAGTTGGCCACGAGAGATATTGCCAGCCGCTTCCTGATTCCGGAAAAACTCTACGGACGCGAAAGCGAAATCCAAACCTTACTCAAGGCTTTCGATCGTGTAGCCAAGGGACAGACAGAAATAATGCTCGTTGCCGGATTCTCTGGCATTGGTAAAACGGCTGTCATCAACGAAGTTCACAGGCCAATAGTGCGAGAGCGCGGCTATTTGATCAAAGGGAAATTTGAGCAATTCCAGCGCAATATCCCATTCAGTGCTTTCGTGAGCGCTTTCCGGGATTTGATGAAGCAGTTATTAGGAGAATCAGATACTCAATTAGCCCAGTGGCAGACCAATATTCTTGCGGCTTTGGGAGAAAACGCTCAAGTGATTATTGAGGTAATTCCAGAGCTAGAGTCAATTATTGGCAAGCAGCCCGAGGTCCCCGAACTTCCTGGTGGTGCCGCGCAAAATCGCTTTAACTTATTATTTCCAAAATTTATTCAAGTTTTTACCACTAAAGAACATCCGTTAGTGATTTTTATTGACGACTTGCAGTGGGCAGACGCGGCATCCCTGAAGTCAATCCAACTGCTGATGAGTGAGAGTGCAACAGGTTATCTACTATTGCTAGGAGCGTATCGAGATAATGAGGTGTCTCCCACTCACCCGTTAATTTTGACTCTAGAGGAAATCGCCAAATTAGGAGTGACGATTACGACGATCACTCTAGAACCTTTAACTGAATTACATCTGAATTGCTTGGTGGCAGATACTCTCAATTGTAGCCCAAAGATAGCTCGGCCTTTGACGGAATTAGTCTATCAAAAGACTCAGGGCAATCCTTTTTTTGCTACCCAGTTTCTCAAAGGATTGCATGAAGATGAGTTGATTGGGTTCGATCGCAATCTCGGCTATTGGCACTGCGACATAACTAGAGTACGCCAGTTGACATTAACTTCGGACGTGGTTGAGTTTATGGCCAAAGAGCTACACAAACTCCCGGAAGACACTCAAGAGGTGTTGAAGTTAGCCGCTTGTATCGGCAACCAGTTTGATTTGGAAACTTTGGCCATTGTCAGCGAGCGCGAGCAGATGGAAGTAGCCGCTTCCTTATGGAGGGCGCTGCAAGAGGGATTGGTTCTGCCCCTAGGCCAAACCTATAAGTTTTTCCCAGCTAACCAGGATCGAAAGACTTCAATTGAAGATCTCTGTGTTAGTTATAAGTTTCTACACGATCGCGTTCAACAAGCTGCCTATTCTTTAATCCATGAAAAGCGAAAGCAAGGTACTCATTTAAGAATTGGCAGGCAATTACTCGCTTGTACTCCCGATTTCCATCTTGAAGAGAGAATCTTTGATATTGTCAATCAAATTAATCTCGGTTTAGACCTAATTACCCAATCACCTGAGAAGTATCGATTGGCCAAATTAAATTTCATGGCGGCAAAGAAAGCGAAACTTTCCACTGCTTATGCAGCGGCTTATGAATATATTGACACCTCACGCTCCTTGCTATCAGAAGCGGATTGGCATCAAGATTTTGAATTGGTGCGATCGGTGTTTGAATTGACTTCAGAAATAGCTTATCTAAACGGAGACTTCAAAACAGCAGAAGTCATGAATACTGAGATTTGCGATCGGGCAATAGACATTGTGGATAAAACTAAAGCGTATGAAATTAAAATTCAGATAGCCATCAGCGAAAATTATGTTTTTAAAGCTATTGATGCTGGCTTAGAATTTCTAGATCAATTAGATATAAAAATCCCAAGATGCCCTGATAATTGTGATGTTGAACGAGTTTTATTTGAATTAGATCGCAAACTCGAATCCCATTCCATAGAGTTATTAAAAGATTTGCCAATCTCGACTGATTCTCGACAATTAGCAGCAATGCGAATTCTTTCGGGGATTTTAAATGCAGCTTATTTAGGGCAACCAAACTTGTTACCGATTATTATTGCCAAACAGGTCGAGCTATCTATAAACCACGGTAATACAGATGTTTCATGTTCTGCTTATGCAAACTATGGTTTAATTCTTTGCAGTATCGTTAACGATATCGATCTGGGATTCAGCTTTGGTAATTTGGCTCTGAATCTCTTGGAGAAAATTGAATCTCGAGAATTTCATGCCAAAACAATAGAAATTGTTTGCCTTTCTGTTCAGCATTGGAAAAAACATATCAACACAACTTTATCAATGCTGATCGAGGCTTATCAAATAGGTTTAGAGTTAGGAGATTTTGAATCTGCGGCTTTTGCTGCCTATGATTATTGCGCCCATTCTTTTGTATCGGGACTTAATCTTATAGAATTAGAAAAAAATATGTTGCATTATAGCCAAGCCATCGAGAAACTTCAACAAAATATGATGTTTCAGCTTAATGAACTTCATCGGCAAATGGTTTTGAATTTGATTGAAGGCAATAAACTACCATCTTTGATCCAAGGGAAGAGCTACGATGAAGAAAAAATGATGTCTATCCACCAGGAAAAAAATGATGTTAGTTCTCTAGCTTTATTTTATATAGATAAACTTTTTCTCTGCTATTTATTTGGTGATAGTCGCCAAGCGATCGACCGAAGTCATCAAGTGGAGTCATATTTGGACGGAATTCTGGGACAAGTATTTATACCAATATTTTATTTTTACGCTAGTTTATCATGGCTTGATGTTTATCATACTCTAGAAAAGCAAGAAAAAGAACAAGCAGATGCAAAAATATCATCTTATCAAAATAAAATGGAAGCCTGGGCCAATCATGCTCCGATGAACTATGGTCATAAATTCCAGTTAATCGCAGCAGAAAAGCATCGAGTTTTGAATCAAAAACTCAATGCGATCGAACGATACGACTTGGCCATAGCTGGAGCGAAAGAAAATGGCTACATCCAGGAAGAAGCCCTAGCTAACGAACTGGCCGCAAAATTCTATCTGGATTGGGGTAAACAAAAGGTAGCGATCAGTTATATGACCGATGCCTACTACTGCTATGCCCGCTGGGGAGCAAAAGCCAAAACCGACCAACTTGAAAGAACATATCCCCAACTGCTTTCCTCCATTCTGCAACAGCCCTACCTACAGTTACACAACGATTTAAGCGTAATTAGTACTTTAACGCGGACGACAGGTTTAAATAGCAGCAAAAGCGACTTCATGCTCGATTGGGCAACGGCGATGAAAGCCTCCCAATCTCTATCGAGTGAAATGCATCTGGGCAAACTGCTCTCGGCCTTGATGAGAGCAACAATGGAAAATGCAGGAGCCGATGGCGGCATTCTACTCTTGCGACAACCCGATGGTTGGCAGATGGCTAACCGATATTCAAAAAAAGGGGGTCAAGATAACTGGGATTTATGTTGCAGGGAAGTATCCGACGAACAAGAAATTCCCATGAGGGTAATTAATAAGGTCAAACGGAGCAAAGAAGCAATTATTGTTAACAATTTCTCTTGCAATCTCCAGTTTGCAGGCGACCTCTATCTACAGCAAGAACAACCTCTTAGTTTTCTGTGCGCACCTATCCTCAATCAAGGCAAACTGATCGGCATCCTTTACTTGGAAAATCATCTAGCGACTGGAGCGTTTACGAGCGATCTCGTGGAACTGCTCTCTATGCTCTGTTCCCAAGCTGCTATCTCTCTGGAAAATGCTCGCCTCTACAAGCAATCTCAAGACTACGCCAAGCAATCCCAAGACTATGCTCATCAACTCGAACAATCTCTTGAAGACCTGCAACAAGCCCAACTGCAATTGGTGCAAAGCGAGAAAATGTCGGCTTTAGGCAACTTGATGGCAGGAGTAGCCCATGAAATTAATAATCCCGTGGCATTTATTGCTGGAAATATAGAACCAGCGGGAGATTACCTGAAAGATTTGTTTGGACTTCTGAACCTTTATGAGCAAGAATATCCGCATCCGAGTGAAGCTATACAAGCAGAAAGAGAAGCGATAGACTTGGAGTTTTTGCGCTCCGATTTACCGCAATTGATTGACTCGATGCAAGAAGGAACCGATCGCATCAGGCACATTAGTAATTCTTTACGAACCTTTTCGCGCACCGATAAGGAGTATAAAGTCCTCTTTAATCTGCATGAAGGTCTCGAGAGCACATTGCTGATTCTCAAACATCGCCTGAAAGCCAACGAGGAGCGTCCAGCGATTGAAATTATTAAAGACTATGGACAATTGCCACAAGTGCAATGTTTTCCGGGACAACTCAACCAAGTGTTTATGAATCTGATTGCTAATGCTATTGATGCTCTAGATGAGGGCAATCAGGGACGCAGTTTTGACGAGATTGCCAATCAGATTAAGATTACTACCTCAGCAACAACCCAGGAGGTCACCATTCGGATTGCTGATAATGGCATGGGGATGCCAGATGAAGTTAAAGAGCGCATCTTCGAGCAAGGATTTACAACGAAAGTTGTGGGTAAAGGAACGGGGTTAGGAATGGCGATCGCTAAATCAATCATTGCCCAAAAACATGGCGGTAAGATTACCTGTACTTCTCAATTCGGTAAAGGCACTGAGTTGGAAATCTCCATACCCATCGGCAACTAGCCCGTCGATTCTAGATTGCATACAGCGCTTCGCGCTGTAATGAGGTACAATATAAGGTGAAGAAATGTGATAGGCAGGAAGAGGCAATGAAAGCATATTCAGTAGATTAATGAAACCTTTTTATAGAGGGTCAAAAGTCACCTTGGTTGGTGCAATTACTCAG
>NZ_CEZBFX010000157.1:0-9705 GCF_982964205.1 Roseofilum sp.
CCTCCAACAGGAGAACAGCCTCCAACAGGAGAACAGCCTCCCCAAGATGGTAACTTGAATGCCCCTATTAATTCTGCTCTACAAGAGTTTGGGGAGAATGTTGATTTGGGTCGCGAGGATCCGGGAGGAGATTTGGGGGAACCTGGTTCCGATAGTCCGGGAGGAGATCGCACTCCTGCTCCAGACCCAGATCCGCAAGAGCAATCGCAACCCCAAGCTGGCCCTGAACCCGCAGAAGACCAACCCGGCCCCCGACAACCTGCTGCTCAGGGAGAAGAAGGCCAGGAGGCTGGTCAACCCGGCCAAAATGCTCCTGCTGCTGACCGGGTTGCTCGCTTAGAAGGCTTGAGAGAGGCACGAGCCAATGTGCATACTGAGCTAGATGCTGGCTATTTCAATGATGCGGTATTATCCATTGATGGATTATTTAGTGATGAATTATCTGTTTATACTGGAGAAGAATATGAAGTTGATGAGAATGTTCAATCTGTCGAAAAATTCCAAGAGCGTCTAGCTGAAATTGAGAAACTGACTGGCAAAACCACTGTGATTTCTTATGTGATCGCTCGACCCGATCAACTGGATTTAATCTTAGTCACTCCTAGAGGAGATTCAATCTACACCAGTGTTCCAGAGGCAAAACGAGAAGAGTTGCTCGAAGCGATCCAAAACTTCAGAGGTGAATTGACTAATCCCCGTAAACGCAATAGCACGAGTTATCTACCCTATGCACAAAAACTCTATCAATGGTTAATTGCGCCCATAGAAGATCAGTTAGAAGAAGTTGGAGCAGATGTTTTAGTCTTCAGTATGGATGTGGGATTGAGATCGCTCCCTGTGGCAGCTCTGCATGATGGCGAACAGTTTCTAGTGGAGAAATATAATTTGGGATTAATTCCTTCGCTATTGCTCACTGATACCCGATACCAATCCTTAGAAAATGCCGAAGTTCTAGCCTTTGGAGCCTCTCAATTTAGTCAACAAGCGCCTTTACCCGCAGTTCCTATCGAACTGGATAAGATCACGAAGGATTTATGGAGAGGCAAATCCTTTTTAAATAACGACTTTACTCTCAATAACTTGATGTCTCAACGCCAGTTTGCTCCCTCGGCGATCGTGCATTTAGCAACCCATGCTGAATTCAAGCCTGGATCTCCTAAAAATTCTTATATTCAACTGTGGAATGAACAACTGACCTTAGATAATTTAAGAACATTAGGATGGGATAATCCCCAAGTTGAACTGTTGGTCTTAAGTGCCTGTCGTACCGCAGTTGGCGATCCATCCGCAGAGTTAGGATTTGCCGGATTAGCCGTACAAGCGGGGGTGAAAACGGCTGTAGCGAGTCTTTGGTATGTGTCTGATGAGGGAACATTAGCCCTGATGACCCAATTCTATGATTACTTAAGGAATGCTCAACTTAAATCCGATGCTCTCCGAGAAGCACAGCTTGCTATGCTTAGGGGTCAAGTGCGTATTGAAGCAGGACAATTACGGGCTACTCGAGGTGGAAATGTTTCTCTGCCTCCAGTACTAGCAAATGTGCCAGAGCGACATTTAGCCCATCCCTATTATTGGTCTGGTTTTACGATGATTGGTTCGCCTTGGTAATTGGAGTATTATATTTGATGGCTGAGGTAATGACACAGACGTATTGACAGTTAGCTTAATCTCGCAAAAAAAGAGGATAGAATGCCACATTCTATCCTCAAAGATAGGAATCTATGTGAGTCATCCATCCCTTTTCCTGTAAAATGGGGTCTCTATTCATATATTTCGAGAAAATGACTGTTAGCTGACTGAGTAAACTGATGTCTGAAGTCTCTAAATCGGCTGGATCGCTAGTGATTATTGGAGGGGCACTCCGGTATAATAATCACGAAGTGTGGAAGCGAATTGTGGAATTATCCGGAGGAAAAGGAGCTAAAATTGCAGTTTTTCCGACAGCGAGTCGTAATCCTCAAAAGACCAATTATACAGTTAACGCTTTAAATCAACAGGGTGCAGAGGCGATCGCTATTCCGGTAGCGGTAAAAAATCGTGATGTAGATTACCGAGAAGCTGTTTATGATCCCCAACTGTTAGCTCAAGTTCGTGAATGTAATGGGGTCTTTTTCACGGGTGGAGATCAGTCCTATATTACCCAAGCTTTGTATGCAGAATCGGGTGGACATACCCCTATGCTCGATGTCATTTGGGAGATTTATCGTCAAGGAGGAGTGGTTGCGGGAACCAGTGCGGGAGCAGCGATCATGAGTACTACCATGTTTCGCCATCCTCCTGATATTTTAGATGTGATGAAATTTGGGGTTCACTGGGGAAGAGAAATTAATCGAGGTTTAGGCTTTATTGGCCCGGATTTTTTTGTCGATCAGCATTTTTTAGTCCGAGGACGGTTAGGGCGATCGCTCGTCATTATGCAAACTATTGGTTATAAACTAGGATTTGGTATTGATGAAAATACGGCTCTCGTGGTGCAAAATGATGAAGCCGAAGTGATTGGCGATCAAGGAGTGCTAGTGATGGATTTATCAGAAGCCTATGATAACCCCAAAATTCCCGAATTCAATCTTGATGGTATTCGACTCAGTTATTTAGGAAAAGGCGATCGCTACCACCTGCAAACCCAAACAATTAGCTTAAGCCAAATCAAGTTAAATGGTGATAAAATTGACCCCAACGATCCCTATTTTCAGCCTTATATGAGCGGCGATCGCTTCTACCCCGATTTACTAGCCCATAGCGTCCTTGACGATCTCCTTGCTCACCTTATTGATAGTCGACAAGAGGAAGCGATCGCTCTAGTATTTAATCCCTTGTCCTCAGATCGCAAAGCCCGTCTAGGTTTTAAGTTTACATTTTGGAAAGGACAAGATAGTCTAGGATATTACACGGGCGCACTGGGCGTAACGAGCTACACAGTTTTAAACATCTATGCTGCGGTAAAACCCATACAGATGAAACCCGTTTTATATGACGAACTGAAGTCACCTTAGATGTTAAAAAGTCCTTTAGAAGTTGGTCGAATTGCTCAACAAAAAAAGCGTCGCCAAAACCTGTGGATTGAATTAGGATTAGTCATTGCCATTGCCCTAATCTTAATGATCCTCATGCCGTTGATCCTGTCCCCCTTTCGCTTAAACCTATTGGGGCGATTTCTAGCTTTAGCTATTGTTGCTCTTGGTATCGATGTCATTTGGGGCTTTACCGGACTGTTGAGTTTGGGGCATGGTGTATTTTTTGCCCTGGGAGGTTATGCGATTGCCATGCATATGAAACTACAAATTCCTCCCGACTCCAGTATTCAACTGCCTGAATTTATGAGCCTCTATGGAGTCACGGAACTTCCCTGGTTTTGGGAACCCTTTGGCCCCTTTCAAATCGCTGCTTTAGCCGTTATCTTGGTTCCAGCATTATTAGGAGGGTTTTTAGGGTATTTAGTCTTCCGAAATCGCATTCGCGGAGTTTACTTTTCCATCCTCACCCAAGCCTCAACCATTGTATTCTTCAACTTCTTCAATGGTCAACAAAAACTGATTAATGGAACCAATGGACTCACCGACTTTAAAACTCTCCTGGGCTTTACCGTCAACGACCCGAAAACTCAAGTGGGATTTTATCTAATTACTATCCTGTTTTTAGCCCTCACTTATGCCCTGTGCCGTTGGCTGACGAGCGGTCGCTTTGGCCGCCTCTTAATTGCTATTCGCGATGATGAAAGTCGAGTGCGTTTTTCCGGTTATAACCCGACCGGTTACAAAGTTCTCGTATTTGCTCTTTCTGCTGGATTAGCTGGATTAGCTGGGGCATTGTTCACCCTACAAACCGGGATCATTTCTCCCAAAGCGATGGATATTGCTTTCTCAATTGAAATGGTGATCTGGGTTGCTGTGGGAGGAAGAGCGAGTTTAGTCGGTGCAATTTTAGGGGCGCTTCTGGTTAACTTTGCCCGCAGTAGATTAAGCGAACAATTTCCCGAAATTTGGTTGTTTTTCCAAGGAGCATTATTCTTAATTGTGGTGATGGTATTGCCCAGTGGGGTTGTGGGATGGTTGAGAACTGATGGCTGGAATTGGATACAAGCAAGTTTGGGCAACAAAACCGTCGTGACTTATCCCAGTTTAGACCAAGACCCGGAAGTGCAAAGAGAGCGGGAGCAGTTTGAAGAAAAATCATGAGCAAGGCTATTCTAGAGATTGAAAATTTAACTGTTGATTTTGATGGCTTTAGAGCGCTGAATCAACTCAATTTTAGTATGGAACCAGGGGAACTTCGGGTGATTATTGGTCCGAATGGGGCAGGAAAAACTACGTTTCTAGATGTGATTACAGGCAAAACTCAACCCACAACCGGACAAGTTCATTTCAAAGGTCTGAATACTCGCCGTTTAGCTGAACATCAAATTGCCCGTTTAGGCATTGGTCGCAAGTTTCAAACCCCACGGGTTTATCTGAATCTTACCCCAAGGGAAAACCTGGAACTAAGCTGTAATCCTAATAAGAACGTATTTTCGACGCTCTTGAGTCGTCCTCCAGAGAGCGATCGCCAGCGCCTGAATCACCTGCTCGAGATTACCGGACTTTCCCTGAAGGGCGATATTCAAGCGGCTCTCTTATCCCATGGGGAAAAACAACGCTTAGAAATTGGCATGTTAGTCGCCCAATCTCCCGATCTTTTATTAGTCGATGAACCGGTTGCCGGGTTAACCGATGAAGAAACGGAACAAACCGGCGATTTATTGCTAAGTTTAGCTGAAAGTCATTCTATTATTGTCATTGAGCATGACATGGAATTCGTCCGCCAAATTGCCCGTAAAGTCACCGTCCTACACCAAGGTTCTGTACTTTGTGAAGGCTCCATTGAAGAGGTGCAAAACGATCCACGGGTGATTGAAGTCTACCTGGGACAATCAGAATCAGACGATCCGAAGTCAATAGATTCGCGGTAAAGCAGGACATCACACATCATAGGCGATCAATCTAGACAGTTTCTCCATTACCCATTACCAGCTTGAAGCACTATAATCATGAACCAAGACCTATCCTCCCAACCCATTTTAAAGGTATCTGGATTGAATGTTTATTATGGAGAAAGTCATATTCTACGGAATGTGGACTTAGGAGTGAAACCGGGCCAAATGGTCTGTTTAATTGGTCGTAATGGGGTGGGGAAAACGACCTTGCTCAAGACCATTATGGGGGTTTTAAAACCTCGCAGTGGCGATATTTATCTAGAAAAGCAAAGTATTGTCGGTCTGTCCCCCGATCGCCGTGCTAAACTTGGTATCGGTTATGTGCCCCAAGGTCGGGAGATTATCCCCAGAGTCACCGTCAAAGAAAATCTGCTCCTGGGTTTGGAGTCTGGACGTGCAGGGAAAAAGAAGGAGATCCCTCCCTATATTTACGAGCTATTCCCCGTCCTAGAGAGCATGTTATGGCGCATGGGAGGGGACTTGAGTGGAGGACAACAACAACAACTGGCGATCGCCCGCGCTCTCATGGGTCGTCCGCAACTGCTGGTTCTTGATGAACCGACTGAAGGCATTCAACCCTCGATTATCCTCGAAATTGAAGCAGCCGTGCGTAAAATCATCGAAACGACAGGAATCTCTGTACTCCTGGTTGAACAGCATCTACATTTTGTCCGTCAAGCTGACTGGTATTACGCCATGCAAAAAGGGGGGATCGTTGCATCCGGGCCAACTGAAGAACTCAGTCAAGATGTGATTCAGGAATTTCTAGCCGTTTAGAGGAATGACCAGACCAAAATGGCGATCGTCACGATAAACGCAATATGATTAATCCAATCATCAGAAGTCCAGTCTTTAAACATAATCACTCTTCTATTTAAGGTCTAGAGTCTACAGCGTAGATTATAGCGCTCTGTGGTAAGTTAGGGGGAAGACCCTCTAGCAATAGGCAATAGGGAAAATCTGATTTTCCCCTTTTCTTAAACTCCTTAATATTATGGCGATTGAAATTGAACGCAAATTTCTAGTAAACGGAGAAAGTTGGCGCGGATTAGGCAAAGCCACCCACTATCGCCAAGGCTATATTCGCACTGAAAATCATCAAACCGTTCGCGTGCGGATTGCTGGCGATCGCGGCTACTTAACCCTGAAATCCTTAGCCTCTGGGTCTTCTGGCATTCATCGCTTAGAATATGAATATCCGATTCCCTTAGAAGATGCCCAGGAAATGCTAGAGTATTTGTGCGATCGCCCCCAAATCGACAAAATTCGCTACACCCTAAACTGGAGCGGCATGGTTTGGGAAATCGATGAATTCGCTGGAGAAAATCAAGGATTAATCCTGGCAGAAGTTGAACTCACCGATGCCAATCAAGACATTGAATTACCCGAATGGGTTGGTGAAGAAGTTTCCGAAGATCGCCGCTATTTTAATTCTTATTTAGCAAATCATCCCTATAGTCAATGGAAACATTAGAAACATTAAAGACTAGCCTAATATTCCGAGTTTTACCCGACTCCATCAATCAATAGTAAGGAAGTGGAAGAGCCTGAATCTCGCTTAGATGTCAAGGGGGGACGATCGCCCACAGATTGCATTAAAAAGCCCAGAGAACAGGGTCATATTCTAGGTGATTTGTAACGGTGGAGCCGATCGCCTCAATCTCCTCTAGTTCTGCCTCAGAAAGCTGGATTTCTGCAGCGATCGCGTTATCTTGCACTTGTTGGACATTGCGAAAACCAGCGATCGCATGGGTGCGCGGTTGAGCCATGACCCACGCTAGAGCCAGTTGTGCTAAAGTACACGCTTTTTGAGCAGCGATAGGGCGTAATTGTTCCAGTGCCCGTTGTGCCCGTTGGTAATGCTCCCGATTGACAAAGAGCTTGTTTTTTGCGCGATGATCGCCAGGAGGAAATTGATGATCCGGGCCGAATTTCCCCGTGAGTAATCCTTGGCAGAGGGGAGAATAGGCAAGAATTGACCAATTCTGCTCAATACAATAGTTTTGAATTTCCCCTTCAATAGCGCGCCAAAACAGGGAATAGGGAGGTTGTAAACTGTCAATGGGGCCATATTGCCGTGCTTCTTCCATTTGCGCCACAGAAAAATTAGACACCCCGATCGCCCGAATTTTGCCCTGTTGCTTTAACTCGACCATGGCTTGCATCGTTTCGGCGATCGGTACACTGTCGCTCCCCCAACTGCCAGAGGGCCAATGCAATTGATACAAATCAATATAATCCGTTTGTAAATTCTTTAACGACTGCTCGCAGGCGGCGATCGCCGCATCATAGCGAAAATCACTTACCCATAACTTAGTCGCAAAAACCATCTGATCTCGCACCTCCCGCAACGCTCTGGCAACCAGACGCTCAGAATCTCCATTCCCATACTCGGATGCCGTATCCACCGTCGTTATACCCGCCTCGAAACCCGCTCTCAGCCCTTCAATCAGCTCCTCCTCATCCGTACCCGCCCACATGCCTTTATCCGCTTGCCAAGTCCCCATAATAATGGGTGTAATCTCAATCTCCGTATTTCCTAAAGCATAAGTTTGCATCATTCTCCCTCCTTCACGAATTTAGAAGCGATTGTTTTCAGCAACTATGTCCTTCATTATTGTGCTTTAGCGCAGCAATGAAGGACATAGTATTCTTAAGCGCGAGAAGCCCTCAATTGCCCACAAGCAGCATCCGCCTCTAAACCCCGCGAATAGCGCACACTCACTGCAATATGGTGCTTCGTCAAAATCTCCTGAAATTGCTCAATGCGCTGGCTATTGGGACGCTGATAATCAACTTCACTAATGGGATTGTAAGGAATTAAATTAACATGATTTTGAAATCCCCGTAGGAGGTGGGCCAATTCCACAGCATGTTGGGGCAGATCGTTCACGGCTCCCAATAAAATATATTCAAACGTAATCCGCCGGCCAGTAAGCTTAACGTATTCCCGACATTCATCCATTAATTGGGGCAGCGAATATCGCAGAGCGCTGGGAATTAATTTTTCTCTGAGCCCTTGATTTGAGGCGTGGAGACTGACGGCGAGGGTAATTTGCAGTTGAGCTTTGGCGAATTGGCGAATCCGTTTGGCAATACCGACCGTAGAAACAGTCATTTGTCGTTGGCTAATCCCCACATCTTTATTTAAACAGTGGAGCGATTTTAAGACAGAATCCAAGTTGAGTAGGGGTTCACCCATTCCCATAAAGACAATATGACTGACGCGCCGCCCAAAGTCATTTTGCACCGTTAAAACTTGATCGACAATTTCGTGGGGTTGCAGATGGCGCACAAATCCCCCTTTACCCGTAGCACAGAAATCGCAACCCATGGCACATCCAACTTGGGAGGAAACACAGACGGTGAGCCGTTTAGCAGTAGGAATACCGACGGTCTCAATAATTTCTCCGTCTTGGAGTTGCAGGAGATATTTAATCGTGCCATCGGGGGCGATCGCCCGATAATGGAGCGTAGAACGACCGATATTAACCTGAGCCATTTCCTGTCGCCAAGCTTGGGGAAATACCGTAATTTCTGGCAGTGATCGCGCCCCTTTCTGATAAAGCCACTGGTGTAATTGGCGGCCTCGATAGGCTGGTTGCCCGTGGTCTTGAACCCAAGTGGTGAGAGACTCTAAGGATTGACCGAGTAAGGGAGCGTCTAGAACAGGAGATGATATAACTGGAGAATTGATATTAGATGCTTTCGGGGAAAGAGACATTGATGATTGGTCTTGAGATTGGGTGGAATAGTTCTATTTTGCCCTTAGCCTTTGAATTTGCCTCTCCTGGCCCGATTATTTTCCAAATTGGTAATTTGGCGATCCGTTGGTATGGCTTGTTAATTGCTTCGGCAGTATTGTTGGGAGTAACCTTGTCCCAGTATTTGGCTCAACGTCGTGGTGTGCATCCAGATGCGATCTCAGATGTAGCGAT
Source organism: Roseofilum sp. (assembly GCF_982964205.1). NCBI lineage: Bacteria > Bacillati > Cyanobacteriota > Cyanophyceae > Desertifilales > Desertifilaceae > Roseofilum > Roseofilum sp. Next base: position 8,911 of record NZ_CEZBFX010000157.1, read on the forward strand.
TTGGTTAGTCCTGGGGGCAATTCCTGCGGCGAGACTGTACTATGTGTTATTCCAATGGCCCAACTATGCTGACCGTCCAGGGGAGATTTTCGCTATTTGGAAAGGGGGAATCGCCATTCATGGAGCGATTTTAGGAGGACTGTTAGCTGTATTAATTTTTGCACGACTGAACCGGATTTCGTTTTGGATGTTAACGGACTTAGTCGCTCCGTCTCTAATTCTGGGACAGGCGATCGGTCGCTGGGGTAACTTTTTTAATTCAGAAGCCTTTGGTAAACCGACGGATTTACCCTGGAAGTTATATATTCCCGTCGATCGTCGTCCCCCGGAATATATCGAATTTGACTATTTCCATCCCACATTTCTCTATGAATCCCTCTGGAATCTGCTGGTTTTTGCTCTACTTCTGGGATTATTTTTTTATAGCTTAAACCGTAAACCGCCCCTGAAACTGGGTACGATATTTATGGTGTATATGATTGCCTATAGCTTAGGTCGGGTCTGGATTGAAGGATTGCGTACCGATAGCTTAATGTTGGCAGAGTTTAGAATTGCCCAGTTGGTGAGTTTAGGAGCGATTTCTTTGGGGGTTTTGGGCTTGGTTTGGCTTTATGGCTTCGATCGCCCGTTGCCGGATGTAGTGCCAATGACAGATAGCAATGCCTAAATTGCAGCCAATGAACCAAAAAAAGCCCCGGAGGCTAACCTCCAGGGGCTGGATCGGGGTGCATCTACCATTTCTTTATCAGAAAAATGGGTTGAAAACCCCGTCCTTTTAGGACGGCTTTGCGGTAC
>NZ_CEZBFX010000158.1:0-9580 GCF_982964205.1 Roseofilum sp.
TTGACCCTCTATAAAAAGGTTTCATTTCTCTAACTCTTGTCCCTACCTCCGAACGTCAATATCTGCGTTTTGGCTCTACATTTCCTTCTGTTCTTTGTTGCTTTACTAAAGCTCTATCGCGTTTAGAGTTTTTCTGAATCTCCGAGATCTTAATTCCTTGAATATCTCTAAATCCCCGGAATTTGTAATAATGGGTAAACAGGTTAACCTCTGACCCGTAGGATTCCTGTATGATTGGTGATTGGTGATGGAGAAAGACGATTATGAGTAATCCAGTGGTAGAAAACACGATGACCCAAGAGCTAGAACCTGCGACTCCCAATTATATTAATGAGATTGAAGGGGTCATCAGCACGATGATTGCTGAAGGTCAGACGGTGCAAGCGGGCTATGATTCTCAGGAAGGGTACTTATGGAAATTCCAATATGGTTCGGTAGAGGTCTATGTGCAACTGACGGGTCAAACCGATGATGATAGCTTAACGGTCTGGTCTTATGTGCTATCGCTACCAGCTAAAGAGGAAGCACAATTGATGCGTAAGTTGTTGGAAATGAATTGGCTGAAAACCTTTGAGGCTCATTTTGCCATTGTGGATAACCGGGTGGTGGTGGTCGCGACTCGCACAGTGGCGGAATTGTCCCCAGGGGAAATTGCACGAGCGATTACGTTAGTGGCCAATATTGCTGATGATAATGATGAAGCTCTGATTGCTGAGTTTGGACAGTAGTTTTGGTTGCACAGTGGCGGTTTATTCCCTTAATTGAGGAGTCGGGCCGATCGCAAATGGCGATCGATCGCTGGCTCTGGAAACAGCATCAACAGGGCAATCAGCCGCCTAGCTTGCGATTTTATACCTGGCAGCCGATGGCGATTTCTTTGGGGTATCACCAAAAACGCTGGCCCGAGTCTTGGCAAGGTTTGCAATGGCAAGGAAAACCCGTAGAGTTGGTGAGGCGACCAACGGGGGGGCGAGGGGTTCTCCATCAAGGAGATTTAACTTATGCTCTGGTATATTCTGGACGGTTTGCTCATCGAATGGCAGCTTATGAGCAGATTTGTGAGTTTCTGATTCGAGGGTGGCGATCGCTCGGTTTTGAATTAGACTACGGTTCTGCTGGGCGAGGCTATGCCCGAGTTCCCAATTGTTTTGCCACGGCGACGGGAGCAGATTTAATCTTAGATTCTGGCTATAAGCTGATTGGTAGCGCTCAGGTTTGGCAGGGTTCCACCGTTCTCCAACATGGCTCTATGCGTCTGAATCCCGATCGCCAATTATGGCATCAGGTATTTTCTGAGCTACTTCCAGAACCTCCACCGAGTTTAGCAACTCTGAGTTTTTCTCATCTAGTCGATACATTGACTCAAGCAGCCTGCGAAACCTTTAAGATGGAAATTCAGGTACAACCTTTCTCTGAACAAGAGTGGACAGCAATTAGAGCGCTGCGCGCTAGTAACGGGTAATTGAGTTGGGGAGAGGGAAAATCAGGAAAACGATGCTCCCCAGACTCCCATACTCCCCAAGTTTTCCAAACCCTGTGGGAGATTAAATCGCTCCAGTACCACTGAGTCCTAGGATTACGCCAGCACCTAGGAGATGACCTAAGCTGGTGGTCGCCAGTAATTCAGCCATTCCCATGCCACCGAAGAAGGGGCCAGCAGGCAAGCCGGGGCCAACACCTTTTTGTTGAATGGTGAATTTGCCAATGGCGATCGCTAGAATATTACAAGCAATCATGATCAGTCCAATATTGAGAGACCATTCTGAGGTCATAGGTCTTTCGCTCCTTAATCCCGGTAAAAAGTCCTCACTATTATAAGAAGCAAGATGACAAAACTTTCTTTTTGTGTCATTCCTTAAAGTTTATTAAAATTTTGATACAAAATTTCCAGAATCCGGAGCAAATATGCGCGTTAAAATTTGTGGCATTACCCAAGTTGACCAAGCGGTGGAGATCGCCGATTTAGGAGCTACAGCCCTAGGATTCATCTGTGTGTCCAGCTCTCCCCGTTACATTGAACCCCAACAGATCCAACAGATCTGTACCCAACTGCCCCCATCTATCGATCGCATCGGCGTATTTGTCAACGCCACCCTAGAGCAAATCTCCCACACCGTCACCCGAGGTCATCTGACTGGAATTCAACTCCATGGTGATGAAGACCCCTCATTTTGCCAAACCCTACACCAACATCTACCCCAGATCGAACTAATCAAAGCCTTTCGAGTCCGCACTCCAGAAACCTTAAATCAAATTCCCACCTATCAAACCTGTGTCGATACCCTACTCTTAGATGCCTATCACCCCCACCAACTTGGCGGAACAGGTCAAACCCTCAATTGGCAAGACTTAAAGAGCTTTACTCCTCCCTTACCCTGGCTCCTAGCGGGAGGATTAACCCCTGATAATATTCACAGAGCTTTACAGCATCTCTCTCCCCAAGGCATCGATTTATCCAGTGGAGTTGAGCGCCAACCAGGAGACAAAGACCTAGAGAAAGTCAGGCGCTTATTCCAAAGACTGGGTAGATAAACCTCCCATCTCAACCCCTCCATATCCGCAGAAAGACAGGGCAATCCCAAATCAGTTTAATCCAATACAGTATCGGGAGGTGCAAATTTATAGCCCACACCCCGCACCGTTTTAATAAACCGATGTCCCCCATCTGCTTCTAACTTCTTCCGAATTTGGCCAATATGCACATCAACAACCCGCTGATCGCCCTGGTGTTCATAGTCCCATACTTGGCTGATTAACTCTGAACGCCGCAGCACCTTGGTTGGGTTGCTGGCTAGAACATGCAGCAAATCGAACTCTAAAGCAGTTAGCATCACTGGCTCCCCTTGGAACATCACTTCTCGACGTTCCGGATCAATAGACAACTGACCATGGGTAATCAGTTGACGCTCAGGAGTCGTCACAGTGCGCTGGCGCTTCAGTAGAGCTTCTACGCGATATTTGAGTTCTTCCACACTAAAAGGCTTAGTGAGATAATCATCGGCTCCCTTTTCAAAGCCAATAATTTTATCTGATGTATCCGTGCGGCTCGTAAGCATCAACACAAAAACATCCGTTAAAGTTTGCATTTCCTGGCAAAGATTGTAACCTAGCGCGTCCGGTAAATTAACATCTAAAATTACCAAATCGGGGCGAAACTGCTTGAACTTAGTCATGCCGGTTTTTCCGTCAGGAGCATTTTCAAGTTCATAGCCATGTTTGCCCAAATAGCGAAAGACTAGATTACGAATTGCAGGATCATCATCTACGACAAGAATCTTGGCTGAAGCCATATGAATAACCTTGTGATATATGCTTGCGAGTTGACAAACAGACCCAAGACTGGCAGTTTCGTCCTCAAGTGTATCTGGCCATAGTGGCTCTGTGATACAGGTTTGCCGTTAGAATAACGGCAGCCTAAGCCCGCTGGCAGATCGTTCCTGGCTCAAAAAGATGGGGCGATCTGTCATTGAGGAGCTTAGATTATCTATTATCGGTGCTGATTGCTTGGGTAGCCAACTCTATTAAGAATTATGTTAAAGTGGCACTAATAAAATGGTTAAAATGGTGAAAAAAGTTTAGGCTAATTTGGCAAGTGCTAGAAACCGGGTCAACCATTGAGTTGAGCAACCAAGCTTGTATAAGCTATGTAAGCTGGAAGTCTATACTCCTACGGTTCCTCGATCGGAGGGCTGAATGATTGTGAGGGAATTAAAAAGAAGATGAGTGACAAAAGTCCTTATGAAACCTTGGGGTTAAGCGAAAATGCCTCGTTTGAGGAAATTCAACAGGCCCGTCAGAGCCTCACGGATCGACACAGTGGCGATCGCCGACAAGTGGAAGCCATTGAGACCGCCTATGATGCCGTTCTCATGGATCGTCTCCGAATGCGGCAACAGGGAAAACTCAAAGTTCCAGATCGCATCCGGTTTCCGGAAAAAGCAACGGTGACTCAACCGAAGGCTCCCCCAACTCCTGGGAATTCCATGCCCAACTGGTTACAATCCTATCTGGATACTCCCAGTCAAGCAGATATTCTCTTGCCTATGGGCGTTTATTTAGTGTTAATGAGTTGTGTCGCCCTCCTGCCCACCCCCCAGGGTAGTCAGTCTCCTCTCCAGGTTACACTTCTAGCGGGGGTGGTGGCCAGCATTTATTTCTTGAACCGCAAGGAAAATAAGTTTGGGAGATCGGTCTTACTTACCGTTGGGGGACTGATCGCTGGGTTATTGCTCGGTAGCCTTTTAGGAGCGGGGTTAGCCAACGTCAGTCAAGTTAACAGCGATCAATTCGCGGCTGTAGTTGCTTTTTTTACGTTGTGGTTAGTGAGTAGTTTCTTGCGATAAGTCGATATCTCTAGAAAGAAAAAATATCCCACTTGTCCAGCTAAAAGAACAGTGGGATATTTTCGTTTATAGCAATGCCTTAATCACCACATGGGCTGTCTCTTTTGTTTAATGACTGCGATCGCCCGCAGACAAAATGACAGCCGTACCCATCCGATGGTACTCTTCCACCGTAAATAACCGTTTCAGCAACAGTGAGATCGCTTCCTCTTCTACATTTCAGGCTAAACCCATCGAACCATCTGCACCCGATAGCGCTCTTTTTTCGTCATCGCTACATCCTTGACTTCCAAGCGTCCCTTTCCACGAATAGCGATTAAATCTCCCGGTTTTACCGTATGACTAGCTTGGGTAACCTCTTTCCAGTTCACCCGCACATCCTTAGTTTCAATCATCTGCACCATTTTACTACGGGAGACGCGAAACCCAGCCGAGGCGATCGCATCCAAACGCATCGAAGCTTCCACTGTCGTCATTTCTTGGCGCTTCGGTTCTCTCACTTTCAACTCCCCAATATCAATAGCTTGGGTTTTCACCGGAACCGAGCGCACCTGAGTTAAATTCATCTCTAGAAATTCCACCAATTCCGGAACCACAATAACTTGCGCTCCTCGCTCTCCCAAAACCACAATATCACCCGTTTTTTCCCGCACAATTCCGGTTCCTAACATTGACCCTAAAAAGTCGCGGTGAGTCGCCGTGTCAAACAGAAAATTACCCGCAATTTCCAATACCGAGACTTCCACATTTTCTGGCTCTAAGGGAACCTCTTCCCGGGCAATACCTAACCGTTTGCGTTCCACTTGGGGATATCCTCCCCAAGCCACTAAATGAACTTCCGTCAACCCCTTAAACACCGTTTCACATTCGGCTAAAATCGCAGGCGATAAAAAGTCCGTAGTGACGACTTCCCAAGTTTTAATCGCTCGTTCTGCCCGATCCAAAATTTGGGCCATTTCTTCTCTATTTTCAACACCTTTGAGCAGATCGGCTTTAGGTAGCATAAGTGGAATTTAGGTTAATACTTCAAATTGGGGAGCGGTTTGCGCCCGGTTCCCAGATTTAGCCCGAGAAACTGGTGCCTGTGGTTGATCGTTTGCATTTGTACCTGGAGATTGGGCTGAATTCCCAATTTCAAAGAAAACGATTAACCATTATTTAATCATAACATAATTCGGTAGCTTTGGAAAGTTTTCACTAACGAACCCACAGGTTCCAATTAAATATCCCAGATATCGGCTGTTGTTTTTTCTAAAATCACCATGATGTTCGCCAAATTTTATGTGGCAGCCAGAAACCCGGTTTCTTCAAGAAACCGGGTTTCTCAGAGGATTAAGAATTGCTATGGGTGGACTGAAGAGAAAGGTTCGCTGATGCGTTTTTTACAAGCAAAGGTTTTAGCGCTTCATGGCGTAACGGCTCTCCAATTTGAAATTGCCGCAGTTGAACTCGGGTAATTTTAATGCCCCAAGGTTCTGTCGCCACATCTAATTTTTGCACCAGAGTTTCATTGAGTTGATCTCGTACGGTAAACAGATCGTTCAATTCAACCGTTGCCAGTTCGGTGCGAATATTAATCTCGATTAAATCAATGACTGCTTGACGCAAGTTTTTGACTTTATAGCAAGATTTTTCCAGATCGAGAATTTGCCAATAGACAATCATATCGAGGGTGACAGTAATACGATCGCTAGTCAAGCAAGCTAAAGGCTTCATCTCCAAGGGTTGTTCGCGTAGAGTATCTTTATAGGCAACTTGTTCAAAAAAGGGCACTAAGAACGTCAGTCCAGGTTCGAGTTTTTTGCCATTATATCGACCCAGATGTTCAACCAAGGCTTGATCGCCCTGTTTAACCACCTTCATACTAGCAGCAAGGGAGGTTCCGCTTAAGGCAAAGAACAAGAACAGGAACCATTGATATAAGAAGACTTCAATCATGATTAAAATCCCAAATAAAGTTGACAGGATAAGCAATAGACTTAAACATCTAAGAGAGGATTGGGGACAACAATTAAGGTGTTGCCTTCTCGACGCAGGACATAGACTTTAGTGTGTGCAGGAATAGCTTGGCGGCGATTTTCACAAGAAGCAGCCCAAGAATTGCCTTCAAACCGGACTCGACCTATTTCTCCAGCCGGAATTTCCGTGAGGGTAATGGCTTCAGTTGTTTCAAATAAACTCGATGTTTTTTTCTGTCTAAACAGGGGTCTTATCCATAAGGTGCAAGCACCAGATAGGGACATCCAATAGAGAATTTGTAAGCTATGGGGAATTCGGTAAAAGACATTGCTGCGCCAGAGGAGAAACGCGACAATCAAGGCGCAAATGCCCATAATTAAGGGCATAAATTTAAAGGCTTTAGGAACTGTTTTGGGTAATAACAGTTCGCTCGATCCGAGAATCACTCCAACAATAACCCAAATGATGGCAGGATGGAGTGGGGAAACGGTTTGAGTTGCTAATAGAATTTGAGTAGTTAGCATGTTGATCTCCCCTTGTGGTTAGGGAGTTATCAGGCGATCGCCCCAAGATACGGCAATTTGTTACAAAACTTCATGATTCCCACCCTGTCTATCTCCATTGACCCCTCATCCATGCATGGCACGATATCTTCAAATAAGATAGAGTATCTAAGGGATAAAACAGTTAGGACACAAATGGTATAGCCTATTTCCCATTCCCTATTCCCTATTCCCCATTCCTTTTTGCCCATGCTTCAGACCAACATTACCCCCTTTGAGCGTAAACTTCAGGCTCCCCTCACCAAAGAGAAAATTACGGTATTACAAATTAATTTAGGTAAACGCTGCAACCTTGCCTGTACCCATTGCCACGTCGAAGCAGGGCCTAAACGCACAGAAGAACTCACTCCAGAAATCTGCAATCAACTGATTGAACTGATTGAAAGATTTCCCCAGATCAAAACGGTCGATCTGACGGGAGGAGCGCCAGAACTGAATTATGGCTTTCGCTCCCTTGTCGAATCAGCGAGAAAAGCGGGTAAAGAAGTAATTGTGCGCTCGAATTTAACCATCTTTTTTGTCGAGGGTTACCAAGATTTACCCCAATACTTTGCAGATCGTCAGGTGCGCGTAGTTGCCTCTTTACCCTGTTATCTGGAAGATAATGTGGATAAAATGCGTGGAAATGGAGTTTATCACGATTCAATTCGCGCTCTGCAAAAATTAAATCAACTCGGTTATGGTCGAGATCCGCATCTCGTTCTAGATTTGGTTTATAATCCGGCAATTCCGAATTCAGAGAAGTTTTCCTTAACGCCAGATCAACAGAACTTAGAGAGTGCCTATAAACAGTATTTGCAGGATCATTTTCAGATCGAATTTAATTCCTTGCTGACGATTACGAACTTACCCATTGGGCGCACAAAATTCCATCTTCAAAGGAGAAGTATCTATGAACCGTATCTGAATTTCTTGGAAGATAATTTTAATCCTCAGACTATCTCTAGTCTGATGTGCAAACAAGAATTATCGGTGGATTATTTAGGGCAAGTTTACGATTGTGATTTTAATCAAATGGAAGGCATTCCTGCACGGACTGCCACTGGAGAAACCTTAACCGTAGCCCAACTGTTAGACTGGGGAACTTTAGATGTAATTCAACAGGTGAGAACCGCTTCCTATTGTTACGGTTGTACAGCAGGAGCGGGTTCAAGTTGTGGGGGTTCTTTGGTTTAACGAGGTGCTATGGCGCTTCGCGCTAGGGAATAGGGAATAGGAAAAACCAGATTTTGCTCTTTACGGGTAGTTTAAATATCTGCGATCTCTGTTTCTAAGAGAGCATTTAACAGAACCTCTCAATCCCTCCATGTCCCCATCCCCTAGCGCAAGGGTCTCCGTAGCGGTATGGTAATAAGAAGTTGTCCTCTTGCGATCGCGTGTTGCCCTCATGACTTCGACTGCTCCCAAGCACCATAAAGCTAAAGCCCTCAAACCCGGTAGCGTGCCTCCGGCGAAAGAACTCTGTAGTCAATGTGGGCTGTGCGATACTTACTATATTCACTACGTTAAGGAAGCCTGCGCTTTTATTCATCAGCAGATTCCAGGACTGGAAACGGAAAGTCATGGTAGAGCGCGTGATTTGGAGAATGAAGATGAACTCTATTTTGGCGTTCACCAGCAGATGATGGCGGCGCGGAAAGTAGAACCCATTGAGGGAGCGCAATGGACAGGAATTGTGAGTACGATCGCCATTGAAATGTTGACTCAGGGCAAGGTAGAAGGGGTTGTATGCGTTCAAAACACCCCGGAGGATCGATTTCAACCAATGCCGGTGATTGCCCGCACTCCAGAGGAAATTCTCGCGGCACGGGTGAATAAGCCGACGCTTTCCCCGAATTTGTCGATTTTGGAGCAGGTGGAACAGTCGGGCATGAAGCGTTTGCTGGCGATCGGCGTGGGCTGTCAAATTCAAGCCCTGCGAGCGGTTGAGAAGGAATTGGGGTTAGAGAAACTCTATGTGTTGGGAACCCCTTGTGTGGATAATGTAACTCGCGCTGGGTTGCAAAAGTTTTTGGAAACCACCAGCCGATCGCCGGAAACCGTCGTTCACTACGAGTTTATGCAGGATTTTCGGGTGCATTTCAAACATGAAGATGGCTCTACGGAAACCGTGCCCTTTTTCGGACTGAAGACCAATCAACTTAAGGATGTGTTCGCACCCTCCTGTATGACCTGCTTTGACTATGTGAACTCCCTGGCAGATTTGGTCGTGGGCTATATGGGCGCGCCCTTCGGTTGGCAATGGATTGTTGTTCGTAATGATACAGGTCAAGAAATGCTGGATCTGGCCATGGAGCAACTGGAAACTCAGCCCGTGATGTCAAAAGGCGATCGCCATCAAGCCGTGCAACAAAGCATTCCCGCCTACGATCGAGGCGTTACCCTGCCCATGTGGGCCGCCAAATTAATGGGCGTAGTCATCGAAAAAATCGGCCCCAAAGGGTTAGAATACGCCCGCTTTTCCATCGATTCCCACTTTACCCGCAACTACCTATATACGAAACGCAACTATCCGGAAAAATTAGAGCAGCATGTGCCAGAGTTTGCCAAGAAAATTGTCGGTCAGTATCAGTTGCCGGAAGATTAGTTCTTTCTGTGAGAGTGGGGGGTATTGGGCAGGTGGCTCATGATTGGTTTATCAATCATAATTACAGCGCAAAGCGCTGTAACGGAGTACAGTATCATTGAGATAAGTCATTGCGAAGGTCACGCAAG
>NZ_CEZBFX010000159.1:0-9355 GCF_982964205.1 Roseofilum sp.
AAACAAACCTGTTGTCATTATCCCCAAATCAGGGATAATGGCTCACATCCCTTGAATCAATTCACCTTTTTTGACCTAGATCGTAGAGAGTAGAACAAGAGGTTCGACTAGCGTGCAAAGCACTTTCAATCCTTCAATGGTAATGGGCGGTCGTGACCAAGAATCCACCGGTTTTGCTTGGTGGGCTGGTAACGCCCGTTTAATTAACCTATCCGGTAAACTGCTGGGCGCTCATGTTGCCCACGCCGGTCTCATTGTCTTCTGGACTGGCGCAATGACCCTGTTTGAAGTAGCTCACTTCATCCCTGAAAAACCCTTGTATGAACAAGGTGCTATCCTTCTCCCTCACCTCGCTACCCTCGGCTGGGGTGTTGGCCCTGGTGGGGAAATTGTAGACACCTTCCCCTACTTTGTAGTTGGTGTTCTCCACCTGATCTCTTCTGCCGTCTTAGGACTAGGTGGAATTTATCATGCCGTTCGTGGCCCCGAAACCTTAGAAGACTACTCTTCTTTCTTCGGTTACGAGTGGAGAGATAAGAATCAAATGACCAATATCATTGGCTACCACTTGATCCTCTTAGGAATAGGAGCCTTATTGTTGGTCTTTAAAGCCATGTTCTTCGGTGGTGTTTATGATAGCTGGGCCCCTGGTGGTGGTGCAGTTCGTATCATTAGTAACCCTACCCTCAACCCGGCTGTGATCTTCGGCTATCTCGTCGATGCTCCCTTTGGTGGAGAAGGCTGGATCATTGGGGTGAATAACATGGAAGATATCATCGGTGGTCATATCTGGATTGGTTTGATTTGTATCTCCGGTGGCATTTGGCATATTCTCACCAAGCCTTTTGGTTGGGCCCGTCGCGCCTTCATCTGGTCGGGTGAAGCTTATCTGTCCTACAGTTTAGCTGCTCTTTCTCTGATGGGCTTTGTGGCTGCTGCCTATGTTTGGTTTAACAATACAGCTTATCCCAGCGAATTCTACGGCCCCACCAATGCTGAAGCTTCTCAAGCTCAGTCCTTTGTATTCTTAGCTCGTGACCAAAAGTTAGGAGCTAACATCGGTTCTGCACAAGGCCCAACTGGTCTAGGTAAATACCTGATGCGCTCTCCCACTGGTGAAATCATCTTCGGTGGTGAAACCATGCGCTTCTGGGATTTCCAAGGCCCCTGGTTAGAGCCTCTTCGTGGCCCCAACGGTTTGGATCTCAACAAACTGAAAAATGATATCCAACCTTGGCAACTGCGTCGTGCCGCTGAGTATATGACTCACGCACCTAACGGTTCTATCAACTCCGTAGGTGGAATTATTACTGAGCCTAATGGATTTAACTATGTTAACCCCCGTGCTTGGTTGGCTGGTTCTCACTTCATTTTTGCCTTCTTCCTATTTATTGGTCACCTCTGGCACGCAGGTCGCGCTCGTGCTGCTGCGGCTGGCTTTGAAAAAGGAATTGACCGCGAAAATGAGCCAGTTCTGTCTATGGGTGACCTGGATTAATTTTTAGGTTCTCAAAACCCTATATTCCAAAGCTTAACTAAGCTTCTGGGAGCTGAGAAGGAGAGATGGATTAATCCATCTCTCTTTTTTAATCGCTTCGCCAAGATCGAAAATGTATTGATTCGTAGTGTTGTGATATAAAGTCCATATTACGAGGTAATCCCAAAGGGCTGTAATGAATTAAGGTATAGGTTTATTCCACCCTCTCCTCCCCCTCTTCTCCATCTTTTTCTGATGTAGGAATGCCTTGGCGCAAGCCAACGGCAATTTTACTATGTTGTTCAATTTGAGTCATCACTTGTTTAGCTCGTTCAATCACCACCTTGGGTAAACCTGCTAATCTTCCAGCTTCAATGCCATAGGATTTATCTGCACCACCCGGTTGAACTTGGTGCAAAAAGATGATTTTATCCGGCATTTCTTTGACGGTGACTTGGTAATTGGCTACATTGTCTAAGATGGATGCTAATTCATTCAGTTCATGGTAATGGGTGGCAAAAATTGTCCTTGCTCTGATTTCTGTTGCTAAATATTCGGCTACTGCCCAAGCAATCGATAAACCGTCAAAGGTGGCAGTTCCGCGACCAATTTCATCTAATAAGACTAAGGAGCGAGATGTGCCATGATTGAGAATATTAGCAGTTTCATTCATTTCTACCATAAACGTAGATTGACCGGTAGCTAAATCATCGACTGCACCAACACGGGTAAAGATACGATCGCAAATCCCTAATGTAGCGGATGTTGCTGGTACAAAACTGCCAATTTGCGCCATCAGTTGAATTAAGCCGACTTGCCGGAGATAACAGCTTTTACCACTGGCATTTGGCCCAGTTAAAATGACTAGATCCGTAGACTTTTTTTGATCATTTTTAGCTAAACTTGTGCAATTAGGGACAAAAAATGCCCGTCCTAAAGTTTGCTCAACTACTGGATGTCGTCCCTCCCGAATCAGTATTTCTCGTCCTTCAGTTAAGGTGGGACGACAGTACCCTTCAACAACTGCAACTTCTGCTAATCCACATAACCCATCAATAGCAGCAACGGCACGAGAAACCGTGCGAATTAACTCTGTTTGATCCCCCACTTCGGTTCGCAATTGCACAAATAGTTCATATTCTAATTGGTTTAAATCTTCTCGCGCAGTCAGGATTCGGGCTTCTCGCTCTTTCAATTCTTCAGTAATATAGCGTTCTTCATTAACTAAAGTTTGTTTGCGAGTATAGCCTTCTGGAACCCGATCGGCTTTAGATCGAGAAATACTAATATAATATCCAAAGGTTTTATTATATCCCACTTTTAGATTAGAAATACCTGTTCTTTCCCGTTCGCGAGTTTCTAAAGAAGCTAACCATTCTTGATCTTCTTTTGCATCCGATCTCATCCTATCTAAGTCAGTATTCACTCCTGCTTGAATCAAACCTCCTTCCTTTAACTGCTGAGGTGGATTTTCTACTAAATAGGCTTTGATCGTATGAGCTAATTGTTCGAGTTCTGGCGGTACAGTTTGCAGCGCTCTCAGAAACGGCGATCGCCCCTTACTAGCTAACTGGGCTAACGTAGGTAACTGGGCTAAAGATTCAGCTAAAGAGACTAGATCCTTCGCATTCGCACTTCCCGATCCCGCTTTCCCGGTGAGCCGTTCTAGATCGGCAATCTGGCGTAAAACTTGACGAATTAAATCCCTTAATTCCGTATCTTTTACTAATTCTTCAATGGTATCTTGTCGTGCTTCAATGCCTTTTAGCTTCAATAACGGTTGCAAGATCCACCGACGTAGGGCACGCCCTCCCATAGCTGTTAACGTGCGATCGATCGCATAGAGTAAGGAGCCATTAAACGTGCGATCGCGGACAGTTTCCGTAATTTCTAAATTACGGCGACTTTGATGGTCTAAAATGAGGAAATCCTGGGTCGAATAACTCCGCAATAATTGCAGGGTTACAGCATTTTGTTTTTGGGTTTCCTCCACATATTCGAGCAGTCCACCTGCAGCGCGAACCCCTAACGGAATCCGATCGCATCCCATGCCTTCCAAAGATCTGACCTTAAACTTACTCAGCAGGCGCTCAGTTGCATCTTGTAAACTAAATACGACTTGCGATCGCCAGGAATAGCAAAAACAGTCTGGTAATCCTTCCGGAAGTTCCTCAGACTTTTCCCCTGGGCGTAACATTTTACCCAGATCCGGTGCATCCGTCGGCATTAGGATCTCCGAAGGTTGTAACCGCATTAATTCCTGATTTAAATGCTCTAAACGACTCGCTTGAGTGGTGAAAAATTCACCTGTAGAAATATCCGCATAGGCTAATCCCCAATGATCTTTAACTAGCACTACTGCTGCTAAAAAGTTATTTTGACGAGCGCTTAACATCGACTCATCTGTAAGGGTTCCAGGAGTAAGAATTTTGGTGATTTCCCTAGTCACCATCCGTTTTTCGGCTGCTGCAACTGCCGCATCTTCCGTTTGATCGCAGATCACTACCGGGTAGCCTTTTTCTACCAATTGAGGGCAATAGCGATCCAGTGCATGATGGGGAACCCCAGTCATCGGCACTCTGCCAATTTCTTTCCCTCCATCTCGACTCGTGAGCGCTAATTCTAACTGCACAGAAAGAGTAACTGCATCTTGAAAAAAGCATTCAAAAAAATCACCCACTCGGTAGAGCAATAAGGCGTGGGGATATTGTTCTTTCACCTGCACATAATGCTGAAGCATAGGCGTGAGTTTCTTGATATCCAATTGTTGATAATCAGCATTAGGAATATTCAAGTCTTCCGAAGCGGTAGGCGAATAACTCATATCAATTAAAAATATCTTGGGGAAGAATTACCTCTAGCGATCATATCCCTCTTCTGTCACGTTCGGAAATAGAGGGATGAAACCCTAATTCTTCCGTTGGAGATCGCGGGCTGTAATGACGGAAATTCATCAAAATTTCTCAGAGTGACAGAAGAGGATATAGCGTTTCTCTCTTCTATGAGGTACACCTTGAAGCCATACAAGCTATTGCCTATTGCCTATTGCCTAGCGCGAAGCACTATAGTGAATACTTCTCCCCCTACTCAATAACTCGGGATAGAGCAGGTTCTAAAAAATCACTTCTTGAATAAATCAATAGACTTGATATGAATTCAAAGAATAGAAAAGGGTGTCCTTATAGCACACCCTTTTGTTCATTTTTTAGAAATTAGGCAAGCATTCTAGAACTTGAAGGTAGTCCGAATGGTTCCCACGTAAACAGAATCGTTCCGGCTATCTCCTTCTGGGTTAAACACGGCAAGGAAACCAGGGGTAATAGAGATATTGTCGGTTAAACGGAGGCGATAGAAAGCTTCTACATGGATCGGGGTGTCAGGAGCTTCTCCTGTTCCATTCGTAACATGGGGAGGCATACCCACCATCAGGCCACCTAAGTTGCCTTCTGCACCAAGATCGGGGAAGGTGAATCCAACGATCCAGTTCCAGATCTCTGCATCGTCTAAGCGATCGCGGCCTTGACGGTCTAGGTCTTGAGCATTCATGTAATGACCCCAAGCATTGAGAACAAAGCGATCGCTAACTCGCCACTCTGCTGCCAGACCGAAGGAATCAGCAGCGATCGCCTCTCCAGACTTCCGGAAGGGATCGGATGCTAATACCCCGATTCCCCGATTGAGGGGGCCAGATAGCCCACCTGCACCTCGGCCAACGCCAGAGATGTAATCGCGAGCATAGGTGAAACCAATACCAAACCGGTCTCCTTCATAGCTCAACTGACCCATCGCACTAAAGCTACCATTGAATAGCCCATTTCCACTCGTTGGGTTTTCTGCATCGCTTGCCAGGTAGGAATAACCGAGACTAATGCTTGGCGTAAAGTAGTACAGACCGGTAATCCCCGCATCACCTCCTGAGTAGATCGGGCTGAGAGCAGCAAAGCGAGATATAGCACCACTACCTGAGCTATTCAAACTGAAGGTTGGAATTAAGTCATCATGGGCTTGACCAATCACCCCAATCTGCATCTGACCTCTAGGAGCGCCGTTCTCAAAGTATCCACCATAGGGGAAACGGTAGGTTAAGATCCCAACATTTACTTCTTCATCCGTATTGGTTTCATAAGCTAAACGAGCTGTACTCGTTCCCAGTGCAGGACGAGTCCCTTCAACGTTTCCTGCTTCGAGTCGGGTTCTCAAACTATCTTCACCCGTGAAACTCGTATCGAAGTTCAGACGGACACGACCGGACAAAGTTGTATTATCATCCACATCTGCTCGCCGTCCACCTGCTGTTGTCGAGCCAGGGATTCGACGGCGATCGGGGCCCCATCCTCTCAAAGGCTTATTGTCTCCCCAAGTATTGATCAAGGCAAAGACCGCTTCTCCATTCAATTTAGTTGTTGTAGAGAATTGGTGTTCTTCCAAGAAGTCCACCCGTGCTTCCAAACTATCTACTCGCCCTCGTAAGGTCGCTAATTCAGCCGCAAATTCTTCTTGCAACCGTTGCAGTACCGCCAGGTCTTCGCGAGTCACCAAGTTGGCAGTCGCAGCAGCGATCAACTCGTTAATGCGGTCTAAACAGGCATTAACCCCAGCCGCAAACTCATAGCGAGTCATCGCTCGGTTCCCCCGATAGGTTCCATTGGGATAACCCGCAATACAACCATAGCGCTCAACCAAGGATTGCAGTGCTTGGAACGCCCAGTCGGTAGGACGAACATCGCGCAATTGGGAAACCGAGGTAACTTGACCAATCGAGCCACTGCTGCGTGTTCCTCTAGAATACTCTTGGATTTGGTCTATATTGTTGGTTTCTGCGGGCTGGGCTAGAGCCGAACCACCCGATACAAACAAAGCAGCCCCCAAGAGTGCTGGGGTTAGACTAATAGATTTCCATAGAAGTTTTGACTTCATTGCTTTTTCTCCTCACACCTTAAAGAATCGTCAACTTCCCATCTGGGATTTTATCACCTAAACGCTGGAATGTCAGGATACTCATGTTAGGTTTTACTAACTCCGTCTTGTCCTCTATCTTGCACCATGATTGGATTTTTGGCAGGATTTCGACGAGGTGCTTTCGATTCTAACTTGATTTTCCTGTTCCAGCCCTCTTGTTCTAACAGGGTGTAAGGTTTGGGCAATACCTGAAGACCTTAGCACCCCTGCTAGAGAATCTCAATTTAGAACGACAAAGTCGTTCTCAGGGTTCCAATCACTGCTGTATCCTCATTCAAAGCATCTTGGAAAGGACTGATTAAGACCGTTACCCCTGGAGTGACCGAAATGTTATCGGAAATCCGGATTTTGTAGAAGCTTTCAATATTGATCGGTGTACCATTATCTACGCCACCTTGCAAGCTTACTCCAGTCAAAGTGGGAGGTACACCAACCGAGAGTCCACCAACATTACCGGCTCGGAATAGATCGGGGAAGGCCATGTTTAGACCATATGTCCAGATTTCCCCGCTCCCCCGTTGTCCTTGAGTTAACAACTGGGCATCAGTATAGCCAACGAATGCATTCGCCACAAACTTCGGACTCAGCCGCCAAGAAAGGGCTCCACCATAGGAATTGGTTGTAGTCCGTCCTAAATCCGTTAACAGCCGTGTTTGAGGGGTACTCACCAAGTCAAACCCATATCCATTGTCAAAGATGGGGCTGTATTGGTCGTGATAGCCATTGGCATAGGTAAACGCAAAGGAGAGGCTATTAGAAGGGGTAAAGGTCAACTGAGCTAACATCCCATAGTCTCCATTAAAGAGACCATTACCACTGGTGGGGTTTTGTCCGTTTTCCGCCAAATATCCCCAACTCAGGTTCACCGCACCTAAATTCAGGAACTTAAAGTTACCCAAGTTGATATCTAGACCAATCCCTGCACCACCCCCAATCCGGTATAGGGGGTTCCGTTGCGAGAAAGTGTTGAGAGACCCACTACCTCCATCGTAATCTTCAAAGTAGGGGTTTAGGGTAGGTACAAAGTCATCAAAAGTTCCACCTATGGCAGAAATAACGACATTAGTCCGATTGTTGTAGCTCCAGTAGTATTGAAGCTTGTCTACATAGAGTTGGTCGTTACCTTCCCGGTTAACTTGGAAGGTTTGCAGTCCTTGACCCGATTCTCGTTGGAAGTTAAAGCGATCGGAAGAACCGGCTTGCAGGCGAGTCAATAATAGGTCTTTCCCGGTGAAACTGGTATTCAGGTTCATCCGCACACGACCCATCAGAGCAGTCCCGTTGTCACTCGCATAGTCATCTACGCCTCCATCAAGATCTGGATTAAAACTATTGGAAACACCTAAGAATGCTCTACGACGGCCCACATTGAATCGAGAATGCCGGATACTACGGTCCGATCCCCAGGCATCGGTAACAGCAAAAATGGCTTCACCAACCAGTTTGGTAGTTGTGGAGAATTGGTTAGCTTCTAGCTCTGTAGTGCGGGCTTCTAAGGCATCTACACGACCGCGAAGAGTTGCCAATTCTGCGGCAAATTCTTCTTGGAGCCGTTGCAGAACTGCCAAGTCTTCACGGGTAACAGCATTGGCTGTAGCTGCTGCAATCAGTTCATTAATTCGGTCTAAGCAGGCGTTTAAACCCGCAGCAAACTCATACCGAGTGATAGCCCGGTTCCCCCGATAGGTTCCATTGGGATAACCCGCAATACAGCCATAGCGCTCGACTAAGGATTGGAGAGCTTGGAAAGCCCAGTCAGTGGGGCGTACATCCCGCAGTTGAGAAACGGAGGTAACTTGTTCGACTTCTTCTTCGACTTCTTCTCCGTCGGTGCTGTATTCAATTACTTGGTCTAGAGTAGACCGCTCTTGAGCCATCAAAGAGGGTTCAATCTTAAGATCCAAGGATTCGGGGACTCCAATGGAGAAAGAATCATTAATATTTATATCTAGAGATTGACGGTTAACCACGGACGAGTTACTGATGCTCTCAGCCGCATGAACGAGAGAACCAGAGATCAACGTAGTCAGGACTGCTGGACTTACCAACAGGGTCTTCCACAGAAATTTCGACATTTTACTTGCTCCTCACACCTTTAAGCTTTTAACTTTAGAAGCTTATTTTAGTTTACCTTATTCTATTTGGGAGATCGCTTGTGCCAAAGCAAAATCCTTTTCTGTTAAACCACCTGCATCGTGGGTTGTCAAGGTAATGCTGACTCGATTGTAGGAGATGGAGAGGTCGGGATGATGATTGGCGCTTTCCGCTGGTTCGACTATTTTATTGATAAAGGCGATCGCCTCAACAAAGTCTTTGAACAGGCGCTGGCACTGTAGGCTCTCTTCCACCAGTTCCCATCCAGATAGGATTTTGGCTTTTTCCTGTATTTCGGCTTGAGTCAGTTTAGTCATTCCTTTGATTTTCCCTTTTGCTTCATGACTATCCGCTCTCACTGGTGAATGTCCAATTTCTTCAGCTCTTAAGAGCGATCCAATTTTGAACGTTTGAGAGTGAGAGCGGTGTAGCGGGTCTTCAGTTTGAAACCTGACTGCCGGGAGGAACCCCAGCTAGTCATTTTGACGATAGGTTTTCTAACGTAAGACTAGCGTTTAGAGAACAGCCCCGGCCCACAGCCGGCATACTCGAACCTGAAGACCCATGCATTTACTGCTATCTGACATAGGCATCACCTCCTAAACATTGCAACAGTACACTCGTAAACGAGTAAGAGAGCATCTAGCTCTAAGTGCCTTGCACCTGTGAATCACCTTAGCACAGAGTTCCAGAATCGGGGAGTAAAGGAGTGGGGAGTGGGGGGAATACGGGGATGCAGCGACATAGAGATACGGAGAGAGCAAAAAAATAGGGTGGGCAAGTACTGCCCACCCTAACATTGGGGTGAATTCTCAGAATTAGCAA
>NZ_CEZBFX010000160.1:0-9244 GCF_982964205.1 Roseofilum sp.
ACTCCCTTAGATTTCCTCTTATTATACTGCTGGTTTTTAATTGGAATGACTATAGTAATGAATGCCGAACTGTAAGGTAATGATCGCCTCGATAACTGGATGGGACTACTTGGTCGATGCCTTATTAAGCGCAACTTCATAGAGAAATGGTACGATATTACAAGGGATGGTTTGGGGAAAAATGTCCATCAATTCCTATCTTGCCCGTCAAAAAGAACAGTCACGTCAAGTAAAACGTCACAGTCATTTTTACCTGGGCTGCTATGGATTATTATGGATTATTATGGATTGACTCCTTCCAATCTTGGTCTTCTTTAGCTGAAGAATTGATGGATTCCAAACCTCATCGGCTCATTCGGTGTAGATCAGTAATTGAACTGGATCGCCCCAAGTGAGCCTTAGTTCTTTTTCGGCATTACCGCAATTAACGGCAATTTCTACCCAGCCATGACTACCGATGAGGGCGATCGCCTGACCAATGGGTAGATCGCTATAGGTTTGAGCGCCGATAATAATTTCTTCATTCAAAATCACCGACCAAGGAACATCATTGACGGCTTCTCCAGGAATATTGGTAATTAGGTTACCAAAATGGTCAATGGATTGGATTGCTCCTCGAATATACGGTTTCTCTTGGGTATAGGAGGGAAGGGAAAGGTTAACTAGGGTATGGGGATCGATCGCCTCTCCCAACTGCTCGATCGGCACTCCATTGGCTAAATGAGCGCCTACAGGAGCAAAAATATCCCGGCCGTGGAAGGTCGTGCTAGGATTAGGCGATCGCCAATAGTTATCATTGGTTAGTTCTACGGCTTTGATGAGGGGATATTGGCTGAGAATGCCACTAAATATACCATTATCTGGCCCGACTAAAAACCCTTGGGCAAGTTCTAGGGCGATCGCCCGTCGATCTCCTCCCACTCCCGGATCGACAACTGCGACATGCACCGTATCATCGGGAAAATAGGGATAAGCATTCATCAGCGCAAACCGAGCAGCCACTAAGTTTTGCCTGGGTAAGTCATGGGTGAGATCGATCGCTGCGATCTGGGGATTAATTTGGGCGATCGCTCCTTTCATTACTCCCACATAAGGATCTTGAAGACCAAAATCAGTTAATAAGGTCAGAATTCTGGGCACACCAATTTCCTTGATTTAAGAAAAAACAACTTTCGGATGTAAAACCCACTGTAAATCAGTTTGCTCAAGTTCTCCAATACCCAGAAACTCGCCCGTTTGGGAGCTGACGCGCATTACTGTCCGGGAGAGTGTTTCATCACAGATGGATAATTGTTGGCCATGGAACCAGGAGCGCACTTGGGACGGGGAAAGAATGCACTCTGGAAGATGACTTAAGGCAACATGACCCGAAATGGGGGTAAAGGTTTGCTGCTCTACTTGGGTTTCCAACTCCTCCAAAGTCATACTCTGGCTTAAACGAAATCCACTGCTTTGGGTGCGGGTTAACTGAGCTAACGTTGCCCCCGCGTTCACCCGATCGCCTAAGTCGCGGGCGATCGCCCGAATATAGGTTCCTGGCCCACAGGCGATCGCCACATCCAACTCTGGAAAGTCCCCCGGCCGCCAATCAAGAATTTGAAGATCGTACACGTCCACCGTCCGTGCTGGCACTTGAACGACTTCCCCCTGTCTAGCCAATTTATACAAACGCTTTCCTCCCACCTGAATCGCGCTATAAATCGGAGGAATTTGTTCAATCTTGCCCTGAAATTGGCTTAAAACCAACTGAATCGACTCTAAACTTAGATCGGGAACCGGTTGACTTTCGATCGCCTCTCCTTCTAAATCATCCGTTTCTGTCCGCAGACCAAACTTAATTGTGGCCTGATACCCTTTATCTTGAGGTAAAAACTGCAACAGACGGGTTGCTTTCCCTACAGCAATAGGCAGAACCCCAACCGCCGCAGGATCTAGGGTTCCTCCATGGCCCACCCGCTTGGTGTGTAATAAGCGACGAACCCGTGCCACACAATCATGGGACGTGTAACCGGGGGGTTTATTGAGGTTGAGAAATCCAAACGTCATTTAGGAGATTATATAGCGTTTCTCTGTTCTATGTCGCAAATCTCTAGGGAGTCCGATCTAATCTTCCTACTCTCGAAGAAAAATTTTCTCTCGACCCTAGCCAAGTTTGTAAATAAATGTTAAGATGGTTATCATAAACAAGCGCAGGAGTTAATAAAATGCCATATACCACAGAAGAAGGTGGCCGTCTCAATAACTTTGCCCAAGAACCCAAAGTATATCAAGCAGAACCTCCAACCCAAGCTCAAAAAACCCAATATGTAATTATGGGGAGTATCGCCGCAGTATTGGTTGGACTTCTTATCTTTATTTCCTTTGCTGTTAGCTAGTGGACAGCAAGTGTCAAGTTTGGTAGTAGTGACTCTCTCTCCTTTCTCCCCTCTAGAATACTATCTAGAGGGGTTATTCCTGTGACTTTTCCCTGGTCTATATACTCCCTTAAACCTCATGACTCCAGCGATTCTGATTCAAAATCTCAAAAAACGATATGGCAACATTGATGCGGTGAAAGATGTATCCCTAGACGTTCGGGCCGGAGAAATTTTCGGTTTGCTAGGGCCCAATGGAGCCGGAAAAACGACGACTCTGCGTTGTTTATGTACCCTCAGCACTCCGGATAGTGGAAAGCTAGAAATAGCAGGAATTTCTGTTGTGGAGTATCCGAGAGCGACTCGACAATTGTTAGGCTATGTGGCTCAGGAAGTGGCTCTGGATAAGGTGTTAACGGGTCGGGAATTACTGAACCTGCAAGCTGCTCTGTATCATATTCCTGGGAAGGAAATTGGCGATCGCGTCCAACAGATGATTAACCGGTTGGGTATCCAAGAGTATGCCGATCAGAAAACAGGAACCTATTCAGGGGGGATTCGCAAACGCCTAGACTTGGCGGCTGGACTGTTGCACCAACCCAAGGTATTAGTGTTAGATGAACCGACGGTCGGCTTAGATATTGAAAGTCGAGTGGTGGTGTGGGACTTTCTGCGGGAATTGAGAGAGTCAGGAACCACAATTTTGATTACGAGCCACTATTTAGAAGAAGTGGACATTTTAGCCGATCGCGTCGCTATTATCGATCGAGGTAAAGTCATTGCTTGCGGAACACCTTCAGAACTGAAAACGCAAGTGGGAGGCGATCGCATCACCCTACGAATTCGCGAGTTTTGTCCCCCAGATGAAGCCGAACAAGCCAAAACCCTCTTGCAAGCCTTACCGAACGTTCAAGAGGTCATTATCAACAGCGCTCAAGGCAACTCCTTAAATCTGGTGGTCAATCCCGATCCGGCTGCCACTGAATCTACCGTATTGATTGAAGTGCAGCAATCCTTGAATCAAGCAGGATTACCCTTATTTAGTATTGCCCAATCTCGACCCAGTTTAGATGATGTTTACCTGGCCGCTACAGGACAGACGCTCCTGGATGCCGAATTAGCTGCCGCCGGGACACGGGATTTGAAGAAAGAACAGAAACAAAATATGCGTTAATCTCGAATCAAAGAGCATTCCTAACTGTGAATTCTTAACCAAGATACCTATGACTGTCACATCCCCTCAATCCAATCTTGACCTGGATATCAGCACCCTGAAACAACGTTCTCAATTCTCGTTTGGCGAACTGGTGCAAGAAACCCTTGCTCTCACCAAACGCCTGTTTATCCAACTCCAGCGCCGTCCAACCACCCTTGTTGCTGGAGTCATTCAGCCCCTGATGTGGTTAATCCTGTTTGGAGCGCTGTTTCAAAATGCCCCAGAAGGATTTTTAGGCGATCGCCTCAACTATGGGCAATTCCTCGGCGCTGGCGTAATTGTCTTTACCGCATTTTCCGGTGCCCTCAATGCCGGACTCCCCGTCATGTTTGACCGCGAGTTTGGCTTTCTCAACCGTCTGTTAGTCGCTCCCTTAAGCTCTCGCTACTCCATTGTCCTGGCTAGCGCTATCTATATTGTCACCCTAGCCCTGATTCAAACCGCCGTCATCACGATCTCTGGGATTTTTCTGGGTGCAGGATTTCCCACCTTCTCAGGACTCGCGCTCATTACCCTGATTATTCTCTTATTGGTCTTAGGAGTAACCGGAGTCAGTTTAGGCTTCAGCTTTGCCCTTCCCGGCCATATTGAACTGATCGCTGTGATTTTCGTCGTTAACCTGCCCTTACTCTTTGCCAGTAGCGCCCTAGCTCCCCTCTCCTTTATGCCCTACTGGTTACAAATTGTTTCTAGCTTAAATCCGCTCAGTTATGCTATCGAGCCAATTCGCTATCTTTATACTCATTCCGATTGGGGATTCGGTAGTATGGTAATGGCTGCTCCCTGGGGTGACATTTCTCTGGGAGGGTGTTTACTGGTACTCTTGAGCGTTGATGCGATCGCCCTCCTCGGAATTCAACCCCTACTGCGTCGTCGTTTATCCTAATTCGCAATTTTCCGGAGGTTCCATGTCCATCAAACCTTTAAAGTACACCCTGTTTACCCTACTCACTGGCCTGAGCTTGGCTCTGTTTGCTCAAGCCAGTTCTGCCCAAACTATCCTCGATCCCCTAGGAGATATCCAAACCCAAGATGGGGGTTCTAGTGTATTCTCCAGCCAGGGAGGTAATGGCCAATTCTTTGACTTAATGCACAACCTCCAGCGGGGAAACCATTTGAGAGACCCCGAACAATTCAGCATCGACCAACAAGAAAATTTAGATGATGCTGCCGCTAAATTCCGCCAACAGCAACTCGAACGACTCAACAACTCGCCTGAGTCTACCGAAGCTGCTGAAGAAACCACCCCATAAACCCCATAATTTCTATACTTCTGTTTAAGAAGTGCTAGATTCTCTCCCAGGTGCGCTACCCTAAGCTAACGCACCTTTATTTTTCCCTATTGCCCATTGCCTATTGCCTGCTGCCCATTGCCCACTCGCTATGGCTTGCCTCTTGCCAACGATCGAACTCTGCTCTAGTCTCAAGGAGGTCTGAGCATTAGTGCAATAGGCTAATCTGGTTAGTGACCACTTAACGCTCCTCACCCAGACCCTTTAATCTGATTGAGATTGAGAACATTATGCAAAGTAAAGAACCTGAAAAAACCCCGACTCCAGCCTCAACTCCTAGCCCAGCTCCGGTATCAGCTCCTGTTCCCACTCCTAAAGCTGAGTTAGTCGAATCTCCTACCTCCTCTCCCGTTATGGCTTCTTCCTCCGGACAACAAACCGTCGATCAAGTACTGACTATTCTCTCTCGGTTAACGGACTATATCGGTGAGTTCTTTGTTACTTATCAAAAACCCTTAATCAACGTAGCTCTGGTGATAACGGCTTTGATCTCTGTTTACCTCACCTTAGCGATATTAGATGCGGTTAATCATATTCCCCTTCTGGGCTTTGCTCTTGCTCCCCTCTTTGAACTGGTGGGAATTGTTTATACCGCTTGGTTTGTTTGGCGCTATCTGCTCAAAGCTTCGACTCGCCAAGAACTCTACAAGGATATTTCTGGTTTAACCTCTCAGGTAACGGGGGGGCAAAAAGCCGATTCGTAAATCCGGGTTTGGATTGGATATGTCGCGATCGGGTGGTTGATGCCACCCGATATTTTTTTGGCGATCGCCAGCAACCGGTTTTCTATTCTCCGCAGCACCAACCTTACAGCTTGCCTGCTATAGCAGAGAAAGCGTCAGTTAGGACAGGGTTTAATACTGAAACCTATTCCCTATTCCCCATTCCCTATTCCCTAGCGCACAGCGCTATATATGATAGGCTAAATCCAGATAAATCTGGCCTAACTGTTTGATGGATAGTCAAAAAAATTCTCTCTCTGCGCCAATACCTCCCCAAAAAAGCTTAACTCGACGTTTAGGAACTCTGGCGCGACTTCCTCAGCAACGATGGCAGATTTTTGAGCCAGATCCAGAAATTGAATCCTTTGCCCAACAGGTGAATTTATCGCCGTTAATTGCCCAAGTCTTACACAATCGAGGGATTCAAACGCTCCCAGATGCCCAAGGATATCTGAATCCGGATCGGCTTCAATTGCCCCATCCCTTGGCGGAATTCCCAGATTTAGAAAACAGTGTGACTTTACTGAAAGGGGCGATCGCCCAAGGACAAAAAATTGCTATCTGTGGAGATTATGATGCCGATGGCATGACCAGTACCGCCCTATTATTACGCAGCTTAAAATATATGGGCGCTCAGGTCGATTATGCCATTCCCAGTCGCATGAGTGAGGGTTATGGAATTAATCGCCGGATTGTGGAAGACTTTCATCAAGAAGGAGTCAAGATTATCCTTACGGTAGACAATGGAATTGCTGCTTATGACCCCATTGTCAGGGCTGTAGAATTAGGCTTAACTGTGATTATTACCGATCACCATGAACTGCCGAGCCAATTACCGCCAGCCCGCGCTATTTTAAATCCGAAACTATTGCCAAATACTTCTCCTTACGCTTCAGTAGCCGGAGTTGGGGTAGCCTACATCTTAGCAATCACTTTAGCACAAGAGTTGGGACAAGCCAAAGCCCTTTATCCCCTCTGTTTAGAATTATTTACATTAGGCACGATCGCCGATCTCGCCCCCTTAACCGGGGTTAATCGTCGTTGGTTAAAGCGGGGACTTAGACGTTTACCCCATTCAGAACTGGCAGGAGTGCAAGCTTTAATTCAGGTTTCTGGAGTGAGCGATCGCCAGAAGTCCCTTAAACCAGAAGACATTGGGTTTCGTCTCGGGCCAAGGATTAATGCGATCGGTCGTTTATCCGATCCCCAAATTGTCATCGAACTATTAACCACAGATGAACCCGGACTTGCCTTAGAACAAGCGATGAAATGCGAGCAAATTAATCGCCGTCGCCAAGAGCTTTGCGAACAAATCACCCAAGAAGCCATTGATATCATTCAAACGGAAAAAATTCCACTCTATGATGACCGAGTATTGGTCTTAGTTCAACCCGGTTGGCATCATGGCGTAATTGGGATTGTCGCCTCTCGTTTAGTCGAGCGCTATGGTGTTCCCGTTTTTCTAGGAACCTATGAAGATGAGGATCGCATTCGGGGTTCGGCACGCGGAATTCCTGAATTTCATGTCTTTGAAGCGTTAGAATACTGTGACGCTCTGTTAGAGAAATATGGAGGACATAAAGCAGCGGGCGGATTTTCTTTACCGAGCCAAAATTTAGAACGGTTTAAAATTCAACTGAGCGATTTTTCCCATCAGTGTTTACAACCCCAATGGCTAAAACCCTTAATTCGGATTGACGGGTTAGCGGATTTTAGTCAATTGGATCTGGATTTATATGGGCAAATCGATCGCTTACATCCCTGTGGAATTGAAAATGATTTACCCATCTTCTGGACTCCAGATGTCCGCATTTTGGAGCAAAAAATTGTTGGCAAAGGACATATTAAGCTGACCTTGAACCAGGAAAAATCGAAACGGATTTTGAAGGCGATTGCCTGGCGTTGGCAAGATTATTTTCCTCTCCCCTCTCGATTGGATATCGCCTACAGCTTACGGGAAAATACGTGGAATGGAAATACAAGTCTAGAGCTAGAATTAGTAGGGGTAAGACTACAAACCCATCCGGATTAAGGATATTTCTCGATCGCCAACCCCTGGAGGAAAAGGGCGATCGAGATCGGACTCCAGAGCCGATTGTAGCTTTTATAGACTCCATTTTTTGGTACAGTGAATCTACAGCCACAATCCTAGGGAGGGTGAGAACGGAGCGTGAACGATCGCACAGGGAATCAACAGTTAACCGATCGAGAGGATTGCAGTTCAAGGGGCGATCGCATCGCGGAAAGTTTACTTTCGGCATCTAGCTCCCCCTCCATTCTCGATCCGTCTGAAGCCTCTTGGGATGATTATGGTGAACAGTTATTAGATTTAGCTGCCCGAAATGGTGCAGAAGCAGCAGAAGTCTTTTTATCCAAATCCCATTCAATTCCCATTCTCTTTGAAGCGAACCGCCTAAAAAGTGTCCTCACTCACCACAGTGAAGGGGTTGCTCTACGCTTATGGAAAAAAGGTAAACCGGGATTAGCTGTATCCCATGGTTCAATTGCACCAGAACAATTAGTTGAAAAGGCGATCGCCCTTTCCGAACTCCAAGAGCGATCAAAATATGTGGAGTTAACCTCTGGATGTAAACAGGTTTATCCCGATCTGGGGACTTGGGTAGAGAGCAAGCAACTCTTAGACTGGGGAGAAGACGCGATCGCCCGCTTGCGAAAAACCCATGGTGATATCCTCTGTAGTGCCGAACTCGATACTGAAGCAGAAAGTACTCGCCTGCTCAACTCTCAAGGTCTCGATTGTAGTTATACGGATACCACCCTCAGTGGTTATCTCACGGTGGAATGGGTACGCAGTGATGATTTTTGCAGCATTAGTGATGGACAAGTGCAACGGGATACCCTCAATTTAGGAGCCATAGTGTCTAGAATCCAAGACCACATCAAAGCCTGTGAGCGCAATGTTGCCGCCCCACAGGGGCGCGTCCCCATTCTGTTTACAGCCAAAGCAGCAGATTTAGTCTGGGAAACTCTTAGCGCTGCTCTCAATGGTAAGCAAGTCTTTGAAGGATCGTCCCCTTGGGTCGAAAAACTGGGAGAACAGGCGATCTCATCCCAGCTTACCCTCTCCCAAGACCCTCAAATGGGGCCCTATAGCTGTCCGTTTGATGATGAAGGAGAGCCAACCCAACCCCTGATCTTTGTTGAAAATGGGGTGGTGAAACATTTCTTGTGCGATCGCACCACAGGTCGCCAGTTGGGAACCGGAACCACCGGCAATGGGTTTCGACCAAGCTTAGGCAGTTATCCTACCCCCTCTCTGTATAATCTGATTGTTTCCTCTGGTGAAAAACAGACCCTACAAGACTTAATTGCTTCCCTACCAGATGCTCTAATTGTGGATCAAATTTTAGGCACAGGAGGAGGAATTTCCGGAGACTTTTCGATTAATGTAGATTTGGGTTATCGAGTTCGGAATGGAGAAATTGTAGGTCGAGTGAAGGACACCATGGTAGCGGGAAATATCTATCACTGTCTGCGAAATGTAATAGAGTTGGGCGGCGATCGCGAATGGAATGGCTCTTGTTATACCCCATCTATCATTGTTGAAGGCTTATCCATTACCAGCAAACTAGACAATCCTTAAATATAGTCGATTCGGTTAACAGTGATACATAAATGAGATAAACTGAAGAGAGTAAG
>NZ_CEZBFX010000161.1:0-9012 GCF_982964205.1 Roseofilum sp.
TCCCTTATCTTAATTCCTATCTTGATTCGGCAGAGTGACAAAAGAGGGGTATCAATGACCCAAGTAGACAGTTGCCACAATTGTAAGGGAAGTTCGTTTGGGGAAGTATCGCAGATCGGTGCAGCCATAGAATTAAACGTAATTATTTTACGAATTACCTATTGCCTATCATATCTGAAGTTTATTTCTTGTCTTCGGGATCGACACGAACCGTGACAAAGAGGGTTTTAGGATCGCCTCCAGGTTTGATTTGAGTTTTAGCACTCAAGGTTTGTTGGGGGACACCCTCATCGGTTTCTTGCCCAGAGCCTTTCATTTTGGTCGTTTTAGCTTTTTGGGATTTTATGGGTGTAGTGGTCGTTGGGGGTCTCTCTGAGGTCGTTTCTGAAGTCCCCTCTTGAGTCTCTTGAGAGGATTTTTTCTTGGTTTCTGTTTCGTCAGGGGTGGGATCGGGAGCTGGGGTTTCTGTGGGAATATCTGTGGGGGTGTCTTGTTCAGTAACCGTTTCTTGCTGTTGTTTGGGGCCGCTCATTTTAGCCATTTTTTTGAGCATGTCTTCGATTTTTTTCTGGGCAACGGCTCTAGGATTTCCTTGGGCCAAGACTTTATATTCAAAGCTTTGACCAACGGCAGCAAATCCAACGACTTTGACCAGATCGAGGTCAAATTTGAGGGTCACTTCAGCAAGTTTTTTCTGCACCACTTCGGGGCTGGGGTCTTGACGGACAATGGTTTCGATATGTTTGGCAATTAGGGTGCGGGTAAATTCGGGAATTCCAGGTTCCTCGCCTGCTTCAACTGCTTTCATTTTCTGTTTTTTAGCTTTTGTTTTGGTGCGTTTGATTCTCACAAATACTTCTAGACGACCTTTCTTTTTATCGATGTCTTTGTAAACATCAACATCAGTTTTAGTGCGAGATTCATTGAGCTTTATGGCTGTACCTACGGCAACGGCTCCGGCAACGGTGGCTTTTTGTTTGAACTCTGAGGGACTTTCGACTTCGGGAGTTTCTCCAGTGTCAGAAGTTGGGGTTTCTATTTCGGTATCATCGCCACCGCCATCATCGTCTTTCTTGTTTTTTTTGCGCTGGATAAGGGTGAGGTTGTCCCCAAGGCTGAAGAGGGGTTTGGGGGGCGGCCCGTCTCCTTGGCGCTGCACGAGGCGGTCAGGGAAGAAGGGGGTGCGCTGGACTTGGGGTTTGTTGCCGGACTGTTGAACGACGTGGGTGAGTTCGTGGGCGAGTAAATGACCTCCAGAGGGGGTATCTGGACGATAAGTGTGTTTACGGAAGTAGATGTCTTTTCCGGTGGTGAAGGCTTGGGCGTTGAGGGAGCGACTGAGCCGATCGCCTTCACTATTGCGGTGAATTCTCACGCCACTAAAGTCTACCCCAAAAGCGTGTTCCATGGGTTGGCGCACCGGTTCGCTTAGGGGTTCGCCTTTTCCTTGCGATCGCTGAATAGCCTGCTCCAGATTCCCCTGAATGGGCGCATTGAGGAGTTTTCCGGGGGCAGCTTTGCGACTCGCTTCTGTTTCTTCCTTGGGCACAAGGGCGACGATTTCATACTCAACCTCACGGGCGAGGCGATCGAAAATCCCCGTTTTATTATTCAACTCAATTGAGGTTAAATCATACTGTTGTTTCAACTTCGGTAAAACTGGCCTGATTTTGTCCGGGTCTTTATCTTTACGGGCCCTTTTCTCCAAGTCCCGACCCAAATTGGGTAAAACATCCGATTCATCCATCAGTTTGGCTTTGAGAACAAACTCATTGCTGACCGAATCATCTTCCACAATCAGCTTATTTTTCTTATCTTTCCACTTATCCGTCTTCCGTTGCACTGTACCACTGCTTGTGCTAGTCTTAGAAATTTTCTCTTTCTTGATCGTTCCAACTACCTTATACTCATTCCAATCAAAGAACCCTTGTTTGAGTTTGAGACTACCAACCGTGGCAAACTCTTTACCTTGTTCTATCGATTGTTCGAGTCCGCCTAGCCCTTGTTTGACTTCCTTGGGATTGCGTTCCGTTTTAATCAACCGTTCGCCGCTGGTTTCTCCCTCGGAAACCATTTCCTTGACTTCATCTTTTTGCTGCTCTACTTTGCGCTTATATTCTTCTTCTTGGCGCTTGCGTTCCCGGTCTTCTTCTGTTTCTTCCTTGTCGCTCTTAAACGCACTTTTGACTTTCTCTTTAGTCGATTCATACTTCTCTTTTACCTTAGCTTTGACTGACTCATACTTCTCTTTTACCTTAGCTTTAGCCGCCTCGTATTTTTCTTTCGCTTTAGCTTTTAACTCATCAATTTTTTTCTTGATGGGAGCAACCACAGCTTGGAATAGCTTCTCTAGTTTTCTGCGGAAAAATCCGGTAATTTTCTCTAGAATACCACGAATCTTGTTAACAATACCTCCCAGACCAATCAAACTCGCCATGAATCCCAAGGCAATGGGAATAATTCGAGCGAGAGCCATTTCCACCGACAGCGAGAAGGTTGCGGTGTCTCCATTGGCGATCGCCGTCATTCCCGCAAAAATCGTTTTAATTAACTCAACCACCTGTTCATAGTTCTGGGCAAACCAAATAATCACATCGACGATCGCTTTAATGATTTTCACAATTCCGGCTGCTGGATTCAAAATCCCAATCAACCAGGTTGTTGCCGCTTTAATCACTTCAATGCTTGCCATAATGGTGAGTTCTTTGATGAACTCCATTTTCATCTCATTAAAGATATCAATCAGGAATGACCAGGCTTTGCCAATACCATCTTTGACCAAGGTATAAAACAACTGAACAACCATGCCCACTTTTTCATCTAAACCGGCAATTATTCCCTCAATATCGGCTCCTTCGATCGCGCTCCGAATTGCACCAATCAGGTCGCTGCCAAAAACTCCAGATGCTACATCAAAAATGGAGTCAACGGTCAGACCCATGATCTGCATGAAGATTTGGAAAAAGCCTTGAATATCAAATTTTTTCGGGAGTGTAATGGGGCCAAGATTACCAAATAGCCACTCAACCATCCCATTGATGAAGTGTTTGGGGAAATTCTTCGCGAAATTGAGAAAACCATCTTTGAGTCCGGTGAATAGATTTTTCATGAATCCGCCGGGGTCTTCAATAATGGCATCTAAAATTGAGGTATCAATGCCAAACTTAGATAACACCCACTTGATGGGAGTCAATAGGGCTTTGATAATGGCGATCATTAAATCCCCAATAAAAGCGAGGGCTTTCTTGACTAATCCTTCATTTGCCGCTTTGAGTGCTTCAATACGGTCATCAATTTCTTGCAGGCCTTGCTTGTAGTTCTCGGTGATATCACTAATTAAGTTGTCTTGATAGGCTTTAACGTTATTTTCTAAACCATCAAACTGTCCTTTAATATTCGCGATCGCGCCTTCGGCCAGTTGCTTTTCTTCTGGCCCTAACTCATCCACGGCTGCCTGAAAATTGGCTTTTCCTTCATCAATGGCAGCTTTGGCTTCGATCATTTTCTTCTCCACAAAGGGAGCAATGGGTTGGAGTTTGGCATACAACCCTTTGGTGATTTTCAGGACACTTTTAACTTCCTTGGTTTTTACGGCTGGGGGATAGTTCGCTGTGCCACCAATCGATTGTCTTAGGAAGCTGACATAGACTTCTCTGGCATCGCTATAGATCTGGTTAACTTCGTCAGGAAGACCGGTAAATAGCTTTTCTTTTGCCCAGAGAAAGATATTGAAAATCTTGAATTTTTTCCAGAGGATTTTAATCTTAATGCCGTGGCGATGATAGTAATAATTTTTTTTCCATTTTTTGAAAGCAGCTTTTTGCACCATTTCAAAGGCTCGACGGGCTAACTTTAAGCCCATGTCCATGCGATGTTGGACTCCGGCATCCATTTCCGCCAGGATACCATTGACTCTGGCCTGGGATTCTTCGTAAATCTTATTCAGTTTGGCGGTAATTTTGAGGCGAGCTGCTTCATTTGCACCTTTGGTTTCTTGTTTTTTGGTGGTCATATCGACCATGGTTTGGGTGCGAACCCCTTTTTGTTGCTCTTTGGTCTGTTGGGTTTTTTCCTTGTTTCGGGTTTGGGTTTCGGAAATGCTTCCCTGTTCCTTTTCTCGAAACTCTTTGGGCCCTTTTTCGCTAAAGTCCCTAGACTCTTTCAAGCTATCGATCGCCTTATCGCCCCCCATATCCCCGAAGGTTTCCATGTTATCGGTGGTCAGGGTAATCTCTTTGTTGGGTTGCTCAATGGTTTGGGGTTCAACAGAATTTTTGCGCTGGATGATTAACTGGGGCGATCGCTGAATCATCTCCGCTAACGATTTTGCCCGCATCACATGGGGATCGACGGTTCGCTCTAGTTTCGCCTGCTTTAACTTATTTCGTTTTGGCTCGAGTTCCGGCTGCACTTTCGGCTGCGGATCGCCCATTTTCATCACCCGATCCGCCATCGAGTCCGCTTCCTTCTCGTACTTATCCTGGGGTCCTCCAACGATCAACTTCGGTTGAATCGGGCCAAAGGTATCTTCTAAATTCTCCGTTTGTTCCTTCAACGGCTCTTCAACATCCTTGTTAGAAGTCTTTGGCGGAACGGCAAGTTCTGGATTCACCGGCGGCTCATCAACCGCTATCTTGTCCTCTACAGGGGGCATTTCCTTGACGATTTTGGGCGTTTCCACCGTCGGATCGGGAGCTACTTGGGTAGACTCCGGCATCCCTCCTCCCGCTTTTTTGGTCGCCCCTCCCACCTCATCTTTAACGGTTCCTTCAACTTCCGATCCGACTCCACCCCCACTTTCAACATCTTTCATCTTCTTGGGTTCTTCAATACCCAATGCCGCTAAAAGTTGTTGCACAAAGGCTTCGCGATCGAACGTTTCCGGGTCTAAACTCGATGAAGTGTCCGTTTTCTTCCCCTTGGCATCCCGGTCTTGTTTATTTGGGTCAACCACCGATTCCTGAGTTTCCACCACTTCCTTTTGCGGATCGTCATGGCTGGAGAACTGTTCGCCCTGTTGTTCAATTTGTTGCTTAACGGCATTAAAGGCCGGATTTTGCATCGGGTCGCTAAAATCCCCCTGATCCGAAGAAACCTGGGGCACCATAATCGGCATCGGAGGCCCTTTCGGAGGAGTTTGCAGGCCCTGTTCTAGTTCATCTTTAATATCGGGTGGGGTTAATTCACTCTCATCGGTTGGCGCAGGAACATCTTGTTGTTGATTGTCTTTATCCTCCCCTTCCTTATCTCCCTCTTCCTTACCTTGCTTGTCTTTCTTGCCTTTCTCTCCCTCTTTTTCTGTCTTTTCTGCCCTCTTGGCTAGTTTTTCCCGTTCATTTTCATCCATGTCATCTTCAGTGATCTCAGTCTTCTGCTCCACTGGCGTTGTACTGGTATCTTTGTTTTCGGTTTCATCTTCCGTGTCCCGATCGTCTGCTTTCTGAACATCCGGCTGAGTTTTCACACTGGGGCCCGTTTGTTGAATGGTGTGGGTGAGTTCATGGGCGAGTAAATGTTTGCCACCGGTAGAACCGGGGTTATATTGTCCCGAATTAAAATAGATATCTTTCTTGTGGGTAAAGGCTTTGGCTCCTAGATCTTTGTTCATTTGCACCGCATCGCTGTCGGTATGCACCCGAACCCCGCTAAAGTCGTTGTTAAAGCGAGATTCCATGAAGCCTTTGGTCTCTGTGGGTAAGGAGGAACCGCCCCCTTCTTTACTCTTAATTTTGCTTTCTATGCCACTACTGGCCTGAAATGACCCATCACTATCAGCTTGCACAGTAGCGGGTGAATCCTTGATTTCTACAGGGGATTCAATGACTGGGTTAGGTTCAGGTTTGAGGGTAATATTAACGTTCTGTTCATCGGTATTTACTTGTGGGAAGTGAGCCTCTGGAGGTGGCGCGGAAGACTCTTCTGCCTCCTCTTCTCGCTTCAAGGTAATATTAACGTTCTGTTCATCGGTATTCACTTGTGGAAATTCCGCCATTGGGGGTTGAGCGGGAGACTCTTCTGCCTCCTCTTCCCGCTTCAGAGTGATATTAACGTTCTGTTCGTCTTCGCTTTCTTCATGGTTACCTAATATGGCTGCATAGGGTATGGCTTTGGTGCGACGACGGTTGGGGCGACCATTGACCCGTTGCAGGGTTTCCGGGGAAGACTGTAGGGTGGTGTTATCGGGTTGTTGTTCGGGTTCTTCGTCTCGCTGTACTGGAGTAGAAGCATTCATGACTCGATCGGCCATGAGATCGGCTTCTTGTTCGTAGCGATCGCCTGGCGCACCGACTATCAGTTCAGGTTGGATCTTAATGCTCTTTCCTGGTGTTCGTTGAATTCTGGCTGCCAATGGTTTTAAGTTAACATCTATCCCACTGTATTCTTCCTTCGGTTGTACCTTAGGGGCGAGGGGTTTTAGGTTAACGTCAATTCCATTCCCTTCACTTTCTGGTTTCTGCTGAATTGGTTTAGGCAGGGGTTTCAGGTTAACATCGATACCACTGTACTCTGGTTTCGGTTGCACATTACTGCCCAGGGGTTTGAGATTAACATCAATACCACTCATGGATGCTTTACGCTGAATCTGACCCTCTAAAGGCTTCAAGTTGACTTCAATCCCCTTAGCTGTTTGTTTTCGTTGAATCTTTTGGGCTAAGGGTTTACGTTTGATTGGCTTCTCGGTTGTTGATTGGGCAATTTCCGAAGAGATTTTATTCGATTTAGTCGTTTTTTGATCGACTTTTTTGGGCTTGAGTTTCGCCCCTTTTTGCTGAATAGTATGGGTCAATTCGTGGGCTAAAAGCCGTTTCCCGCTGGTTGAACCTGGGTTATATTGCCCAGAATTAAAGTAAATATCGTGACCGTGGGTAAAGGCTTTGGCTTGCAGGTCTTGGCTTAACTGGACGGCTGTGCTATCGGTATGGATTCGCACTTGGCTAAAATCATTGCCAAACCGATCTTCCATAAACGATCGCGTCCTATTCGTTAAGGGTTGTCCTTTTCCCTGTTTGGCTTGAATCCGTTTTTCTACTGTTTGACTGGTCTCGAATGTTCCATCTTGCCGCAATCTATGTCGGTCTTCATCCTCGGTTTGAGATGGCAACAAAGCCGGATTAATTTTTCGGGGAGCTACATCAATTTGACTAAATTGATACCCTAGGGAAGATGGGGTGGGGCGATCGCCTGTTCCCTGATCGTTTAGCACTGTACCCTTCCCCTGCTCATTAGGAGGCGGCTCGCTCATCGCCGTCATTTGTACAGTCGCACTCTCAGTATCGGTTTCTAGTAAGGGAATATGCTCAGTAAAGGGTTTCGGTGTAGGGAGAGCATTTTTGGCCGGAACTGCGGGAGTGGGAGTGACCGGAACTTGGGTTTTGGTTTTAGTTGCCATAGCTGACGATCTCGCTTGTGGCCCCAGAAAGGAGAGAGTTGAGTCCTATGTTAACATGGCGATCGAGTTGGATGCCAATTCGTTGAGATTGTTTAGATTTTCTCGGATCAATTCTCCAAGAGTCGAATCTGTTGCCGAAATTCCCGTAAGGTAGGACTTCGTCCTATCTCATGATTTCTTTGCAATCCCTCTTTTACCCAATCTACTATTGGAAATTCTGGAAAAATTTCACTCTGTTTAATCGGTTTATATTCCCCATCTTCTAGGACATACATTTTCAGTAGTATGGTGACTGTAAGCAATGCGACTGGTACGTTTTTCTCCCAGTTCAATTAAAAACTGCTCAAATTCTTCCCAGTTTAGGTCATGAATGAGGAGTCTTTGACCCGGGGGAATATCGAGTTGTTGGAGCTGGAGAGTTAGAGGCAGAGGAATCGGTTTGCAGTCAAAAATCTGAATTATATTGTAACATCAAGTCCCGATCTGCTCTGACTGTTCTGAGGGAGTATTTTCTTGCTCTGATGAGGGATAAGGACAAGATCTGCCATAATGCAAACAAGAAGAGTAAAATCACAGTTATGGCCAAGTCTCGAACCCTCTACATTTGCAATCAATGTGGGGCAGAATTTTCGCAATGGTTCGGTAAATGCTCTGCTTGCAACAGTTGGGATTCTCTGATTGAACAGGTGAGCGGCCCGGTGACCACCAATAACCGTTTGGGGTTACTCAATCAGGAGTGGCGAAAGGATGGGGGGCGATCGCCGACCCAGAGCGGTCAGCCTCGTGCTGCCATTACCTTGGATGCCATTTCTGACCAAGCAGTTTTACGCATGGATTCGGGATATTCAGAGTTAGATCGGGTACTCGGTGGTGGAATTGTCCAGGGGTCTTTGGTACTCATTGGTGGAGAACCGGGGATTGGGAAATCGACGCTGCTGTTGCAAATGGCCAATCAACTCTCCCAAAATCATGCAGTATTATATGTGTCTGCGGAAGAGTCGGGGCAACAGGTGAAATTAAGGGCAGCGCGGTTAGGAGTGGGAGAGGAAGAGGAAGAAGAGGAGAAACCGAAACTTAAGCATGGATTTGATGCCGTCATCGAACCGAAACCGAAGAGCAAAAAAGGGGAAAAGTTGGAAGAGCCACAATCGAAGTTTTTTCTGTTACCCGAAACCGATTTAGAGGAAATTTTACGGGAGTTGGAAGCGCTGAAACCCCGTTTAGCGGTGATTGATAGTATTCAAACGATTTATTTTCCGTCTTTGTCTTCTGCTCCGGGTTCGGTTGCTCAGGTGCGCGAGTGTACGTCCGCACTGATGCAGGTGGCGAAACGGGAAAATATTACCTTATTTATTGTTGGTCATGTGACGAAAGATGGGTCTTTGGCGGGGCCGAGGGTTTTGGAGCATTTGGTGGATACGGTATTGTATTTTGAGGGCGATCGCTTTGCCTCCCATCGGTTGTTGCGATCGATGAAAAATCGCTTTGGCGCGACCCATGAAATTGGCGTGTTTGAAATGGTGGCTCAAGGGTTGGCAGAAGTACCGAATCCCTCGGAGTTGTTTTTGGGCAATCGGGATGAGAAAGTATCGGGAACTTGTACCATTGTGGCTTGTGAGGGG
>NZ_CEZBFX010000162.1:0-8942 GCF_982964205.1 Roseofilum sp.
AGCCCAACCCATCATCATTGTTCCTTCTCCCCTTATCCCGAACTCAGGTTAGTTAAGCGCTTCGCGCTAGGGAATGGGGAATATGAAAAAAAGGCAACAGGCAACAGGCAAGAAGCAAGAGAAAATCTCCGTGTCTCCGTGTCTCCATATCCCCCTATCTCCCTATCTCTTCATCCTTAGAAACCCCCTTCGGTCGCCATCCGGGACGCACTTTTTGGGGAGCGCGGGCGACAACTAGAGCATCATTTTGGACATCTTTGGTGACCACCGATCCGGCTCCAATGGTGACATCTTCACCGATGGTAATGGGAGCGACTAGGACACTATTAGAACCGGTTTTCGTGCGATCGCCAATTACCGTTTTATGCTTTTGATAGCCATCATAATTGGCCGTAATCGTGCCGGCACCCACATTCACCTGTTGACCGAGTTGGGCATCTCCAATATAGGACAAATGGGCTATATTCGTGCGATCGCCCACTTGGGACTTCTTAATCTCCACAAAATTACCCACCCGACAACCGGCTCCAATCTCGGCCTGCCCTCTCAAATGAGCATAGGGGCCAATTCTCGTACTAGATTTTACGCAGCTCTCACTAATCACCGAATAGAGAATCGTCACCTGTTCCCCAATCTCACTATTCTCAATCAAACTCCCTGGCCCAATCCGACAACCCGACCCAATCACCGTGTTTCCACGAAGGTGAGTTTGCGGTTCAATTACCACATCCGAACCAATCTGTACCGTATCATCAATCGTAATACTATCGGGATCGATCAACGTTACCCCCGCCTTCATCCACTCCTCCTTAATCCGGTCTTGCAGAATCTGATGGGCTGTTGCCAACTGTTTACGGTCATTAATCCCTAAAATCTCCTGATAATCCTCCACATCTAAGGTCATCACCCGGTCTAAATAATTGACTGCATCGGTTAAATAATACTCTTGCTGGTCATTCTCTGACTTTAACTGAGGTAAAACCTG
This sequence comes from Roseofilum sp., assembly GCF_982964205.1. Lineage (NCBI taxonomy): Bacteria > Bacillati > Cyanobacteriota > Cyanophyceae > Desertifilales > Desertifilaceae > Roseofilum > Roseofilum sp. The sequence goes on from NZ_CEZBFX010000162.1 coordinate 986, forward strand.
GGCCAGTTGCGGCCAATTAAAGCAATAGACTCCCGCATTAATCCGCCGATTTTGCCGTTGAGCCGTCGTACAATCCCGGTCTTCGACAATTTGTTGCAGCAGATTATCGCTATCCGAAAAGACTCGCCCATATCCTTTGGGATGGGGATGCTGGGCGGTTAAAATCGTCGCGCCATTGCCTTCGCTCTTATGGGTTGCCAGTAAATGACTAATCGTTTCTGGTCGTAATAAGGGCACATCCCCATTAAGCACCAGTAAATCCCCGGTAAATCCTTCTAAATAGGGTAGAACCTGCTGAACTGCATGACCGGTTCCCAACTGTTGACTTTGGGTGACAAACTCCAATCCCGGTACATCCGTAAGAGAGTCCTGAACCAGATCCCCCCGATATCCCACAATCACAAACTGACGCACGGGAGAAATGAGGTGACAACTCTCAAGTACTCGTTGAACTAAAGACCGTCCTCCTAGGGGATGTAAGACTTTGGGTAACTCCGATTTCATTCGAGTTCCCCGTCCTGCCGCTAAGATTGCTACTGCTACCATGACTAATCAACCAGACTACCGACAGGAGTATATCGCGCTTTATCACCAAAATTTGACTCTTGGAGGGAAATCTCGATCGCCATCCATTTTAGGCCGATGGTAGACAATCCGCCTCTATCCTAGTTTTAACAAGAGATTGAGCAATTTTTCCTTCGGGTTTTGGCGATCGCTAATTGTCAAGTTGTTTAAAGTTTCTCATCCTTTTGTTTCTTTGAGTTGAACCCCTGCGCTAAACTAAGCTTTGATCCGGTATAACACTGGACTAACTTAAACGGGTCAAACCATAGAGCGGCTAAAGCATTCCGTTCTCAACTACTTGGTTGGCATTCTAGAACCATCTAGAACTGACTGGGCTGTCTACACCTTATCCTTTGTTGATAAGTGTGAGAGCATATCACTATCAAACTGTTGTTGGGAGTTATTATTCAATGTCTCATTCAGTAAAAATCTACGATACCTGCATTGGTTGTACCCAGTGTGTACGTGCTTGTCCCTTAGATGTGCTAGAAATGGTTCCTTGGGATGGATGCAAAGCCGGACAGATCGCTTCTTCCCCTCGCACAGAAGACTGTGTGGGCTGTAAGCGCTGTGAAACCGCTTGTCCTACTGACTTTTTAAGTATCCGGGTTTACTTAGGCGCGGAAACTACCCGCAGCATGGGTCTAGCTTACTAAAAGCGGATTCATTAATGCCTTGCCCTTGGGTTTCTCCTGAATCTTAAGGCCAAGTTTCAAGGGGGAGTCTAACAACTCCCCCTTTTTGGTAAACAGAAGCATACTATGCGTTGCCAAGCTATTCTATCTTCTGCACAGGTGATTTATAGAACGGGGTGTTCAATCTTTGCTTGATATGTTGCAATCGGCAGAAATCGTGAGAGAATATATTTCTAGGCGATCGCGGGAAGATTTAGTGACTGATTTACAATTGTAAGATGCGATAATTCGGAGACTTTCAATTATTGGTGAAGCGGCAAAACGGGTTTCTGAACCCACTCGCGATCGCTGGACTACAATTCCTTGGTCAGTGATACTATCCGGATTTGGTATGAGATATGGATTATTTTCCCAACAAGTATTGATATCAAGTCCAGGTAATCAATGAAAATGTACCGCAAACACCTAGTGAAGCTTTCTGGGTGGCGATCGCAAGTCCTGCGGTCAATTTAATCCTCTTTGGTCTGTTGATGGTCATAGCATGGTTGATTATCATAGCTATGCCTACTCCCCTGAGTCTTCGTTTAACCTTGATTTTGGCATTTCTAGCCTACATTAATCAGAAATTAGTGGATATTCAGATGAAAATATACTCAAGGCTACGTTTCCCCCAATGCGATGCAATCTTAAAATCAGAGGTATCTTAATGAACGGCAATATTCGTGTGGGCAGTCTTTTTGGTATTCCCTTCTATATTCATCCATCCTGGTTTCTGATTGTCGGTTTAGTGACGTTCAACTATGCAGCTACCCTAAGTTATGCGTTTCCCCAACTGGGTGTAGCTTTACCTTGGATTTTAGGCTTAGGAGTTGCTTTTCTGCTCTTTTCTTCCGTTTTAGCCCACGAACTCGGTCATAGTCTGGTGGCGATGCGTCAGGGGATGGGAGTTAAATCTATTACGTTATTTCTGTTTGGGGGACTAGCGACTTTTGAGAAAGAAGCAAAAACTCCTAGTGCAGCCTTTTGGGTGGCGATCGCCGGTCCTGGAGTAAATTTAATCCTCTTTGGTCTGTTTACTGTAATTGTACTATTGACTGCCATAGCCAGTATCGCCGTTCCCTTGAGTGCCCCCTTAGCTCTCATTTTTGGCTTTCTAGCCTACATTAACCTGGTTTTAGGCCTTTTTAACCTAATTCCCGGTTTGCCCCTGGATGGAGGCCATATCCTCAAGGCGGTGGTGTGGAAAATTACGGGTAAACCGAAGCGCGGTGCAGTGTTTGCCAGTCGTATGGGACAGATCATTGGTGGTTTCGGTGTGGCGATCGGTATGCTCTCCCTGCTGAATGTTCCACTGGTTGTGTTTGGTATTCCCATTTCCGGTAGTATCTGGACGCTCATCATGGGTTGGTTGATGTTGCAAAATGCAAGTCGCTCGACTCTATCTCCCAATGAAACTGCCCAAGAATTACTAGATTATCAGAAGAAAATCTACTCTCAGCACCATGAATTTGTGCGGGTTGATGCTGGAGATTTTTCCCATCTCGATTTGAAGTTTTATAAGCAGACACAAAGGCAATTAGAACGCTTAGGTTTTGAGAAACTGGCAGATATGGAAGATCTGACGATCTCTAAAGCCAACCGAAGCCAACCCCATGTTTTGATTCGGGTGATGCTCAGTCGCGATCGCCGTACGGTAGCTGGAATTTTTCATTTTCCTTTACCCTTATTAGTCAAAGCCCTTCAGGCGATCGGTTTAGCGCCCAAAGGCGGTAAAACTGTAGACTTAGAATCTGAATTTGAAGATGGAACATTTCTGACTACGTCTAATACTAAAGGTTTTGACAATAGCTCGCCATTTCCCAAAATCGAGCGCCAGCAACTTCCGGGAACAGCGTCGATTTCTGAATTGGTTAGAGCGCACCGCATTCGCGTCAGAGATCTCAATCCTCATACTCCCGCATTAATCATACGCAACTTTGACCAGGCGATCGCCATGCAACATCGCTTAGAATCCCTTAAAAATAGTCACAAAGAAGCTCAAGGTTACCTCACTCGCGAAGACATTCAACGCCAAGCTAAAAAAGGTCAAGAAGCAGCAGCAGAAGCTCTTGGCAATGCTCTTGAAGACCTGAAGACTAGACAATCACAAGAATAATAAACCCAACAATCGTGTCTGATTCCAACCCTTCCGATAGTAACTTCCACAACGCGGTTAGCTGTGCGGGAATTTATCAAGAACACCCATAATCTCTGATTTATCTTGTTGATACTAATGATATCTTCAAATCAAAGGGTTGGCAACCATGAATGTCCTGTCAGATGAGCATCAACTGTAGCCAATGTTAATCCATACTGAAGAGCTGTCGCAGCAATAAATCGATCGGCTGGATCTTGATGACGGACTGCAATCTTGCGACTGAGAATAGCAATGGCATAATTGAGTTTTGCCTCATGAGTGGGTAGGGACTGTAAAGCGAAATCCACCCATGTATTAGCATCAGGTTGTAAAGAAATTCGTCCTTTTTCTGATAAAACAAGCGTTTCCCAAATACTAATCGGACTCAGCCAGAGTTGAGTTTTGGGATCGGCAATTACCGTTTGCATGTGTATGGGTAATCGTTGATCGCCGAGTAAGTACCAAATCCAAATATGGGTATCGAGCAAAATTTTCATGCCAAAACATCCCAAGCTTCAGCAACTGGCTCAATGATATCTCCTAAAATTTCACCCGTACCTTTGATTACGCCAAAGCTCGGACGTTCAATTGGGTTAGTGGCAGGATAAACAATGGCTAAGGGTTTTCCTTCATGAAGAATCGTGAGCGGAATTTTTGTCTGTTCAACTTCTATCAGTAGATTTTGTAAGGTTTCTGGTAATTCTGTTGTAGTAATTTCTGTCATTTTCTTACCCGATAGATTTGATCTAGTTTAGCATTAACTACAATGACGTTAGTCGATTGTCGTCTTATCACGGTTTCCCAAAACCAACCAAATTGAACTCTCTTTCAAATTTTCTTACGGCATCCAGAACTTTTTTTGCCCAGTTATTATCTAGGGGAGATATGATAACCACCTTGAAATCATACTGTGCTGCTTCTAATTGAACTCCTTCAGAATCATCGACATGAAGATCTATGCCAAATGCTTTGGGATTTTTGCTGGGATAAGGATAAATTTTATATTTCTGGAAATACAGATCGTGAACTTTTTGATTAATCACTTCTTTTATATGAATGCCATAAAAACAGAAGAATAAACGTATATAAATAAGAGAACGATATGAAGTTGTGTAAACACATATTTCATGTCTCTCTTTTTTGAGTTGTCTGATGAGATTGCAAGTCCCAAATCGCAAAGGTTCATTAAACCATAATCTCAATAAGAGTGGAACTGCATTAGGCTCATATCTTGAATGTAATTGCCAACAAATGAGCGTGTCATCTAAATCAAATGATATTTTCATTCGGCTGGATCTTGATTGGGTAGTGAAATTTTGCGACTTAGAATAGCAATAGAATAGGTCTTATCCGATAGACTTCACTCTAAGTGTAGCATCGACTGAGATCGCTCTTTCCGATGACAATAGTCTGCGCTATCATTAGAAGAAGTCAAAGTCGGTAGTTAAGAATCATGACTATAGTCTTAAAACCAGAAACCCATCGCGCTATCCTCGAAAAACTCAAAAGCGATCGCTACTCAACTGCTGATGAAGTCGTTCAAGCTGCTTTGCAACTTCTAGAAGAGCGCGATAATGCTCCGCATCGCTGGCGCGATCGCCTTTTAAGCCAACCTCCAACTCCTACTAGTATTGAAGCGTTTAATTCAAGGGTTAAACAGCTTACCGATACCTTTGCAGCTTGTGTCAAACCCGATGTACCTCTACTATCAGATGAGGCCGTTAGCCGTGCAGGAATTTATCTAGAATACCCTGCTGCAACCAGTTGATCCTCAGCATTGGTTATCTTAATCTAATTTTAATTGGCGTTTTAATTCATCTTGATTGAGGGTTAGTCCAAAAGTTTTGACAACTGGTATTCTGAATGTCTTTCCACAACTAGGACAGCATTCAAATGAATTTAGCAAAGATTTTACTCTACCTACTCCATTTTTATACCCATACCACTGTGATTCTGCAACTAATGTATCCCATATGTAATTGCATTCAAAGCATATTGTTTTAGAGTTGTTTCGAGTGACTACAGAGTATCTAAAATCTTCATCACCAAATGTATTTTTGTCAACTTTTTTATCCACAAGATCTAGATCTTCTCCATTACACCAATATAAATAGTACAGATGTTTACCATCGGACTCTTGAGGAGATGTCCGACGAGGTGGCCAATACAGTAAAATGGCTCGAATATCCAAACCCTCCCTAAGTCGATCGAGCATTAAAGGACTAAAGTATAAGAAATTATGTCGTGTTACTTGATTGCGAAATTGAAGTAGTTCACCCTGTTGATCGAGTTCGTTCAGTCGATCGACTTCATTTTTCTGAAAATAAGTCATAAATAGTTGTTCTGGGTTTATTATTTTGGGCATAATTCTAATTCTTTTCAATCCATTCTATCACTTTTTTAACTAACTCTGGATCTTCAGAATCGAACCATTGGATCTGAGGATTGGATCGAAACCAAGTGCGCTGACGTTTGGCAAATTGGCGGGTATGAACAATGGTTAATTCTTGAGCAGTTTCTAAATCAATTTCTCCGGCTAAATATTGCTTGATTTCCCGATAGCCTAATGTCTCGAGTAAGGGTAAGTCTGAGCCATACTTGTCACAGAGTTTTTGCACTTCTTCAACTAAGCCATGCTCGATCATTTTGGCGGTGCGTTGGGCAATTCGATCGCGCAAATGTTCTCCTTCAAAGCAGTCTAAACCAATTTGCACGATGGGATAGCTGGGTGGGTTTTCTCCTTGTTGAGCGGAAATGGGAATGCCGGTGACATAAAAAACTTCTAGGGCGCGCAGGGTACGCACCTCATCGTTAGGATGGATTTTTTGGGTGGCTTGGGGATCGACTTGTTGCAGCATGGCGTAACATTGAGGTTGGGAAAGTGCTTGAAGTTGCGATCGCAATTCTGGCTGAGGTGCAACCCTAGGAATCTTCATTCCAGCGATAATGGAGCGAATATATAACCCCGTTCCACCAACTAATAGGGGAATTTTACCTTGCTGCTGAAACTGCTCAATGAGGCTTTGTGCTTGCTCTTGATACTCCGCAACTGTAAACACCTCTTGTGGATTGCAGATATTAATTAGATAATGGGGAACCTGCTGAAGTTCGCCAGCAGATGGTTTGGCTGTACCAATATCAAACTCGCGGTAAATTTGGCGCGAGTCCGCCCCCAGAATGACCGTCTGTAAATGCTTCGCTAAGGCGATCGCCAATTTCGATTTTCCCGTAGCCGTCGGCCCGCAAATCGCAATCAGTCCTGGTTTCACTAGGTGCATCCCCCTCATAAAGTTCTTATTAAACTGCCTTAGTGCAGTCTATAACCCTTTTGTGCTATAATTTTGGAGTATTTTGTCGTTTACTAGCTTATCGGGTCGTTGATAGCCCGTACACCAGGAGATAACTTCACATGACCAGTAGTTATAGCGCCGAACAGATTCAAGTTCTCGAAGGATTGGAACCCGTTCGGAAACGACCCGGAATGTATATCGGTTCCACCGGCCCTAGAGGACTCCATCATCTAGTGTACGAGGTTGTGGACAATGCTATCGATGAGGCTCTAGCCGGATATTGTACCCATATTGAAGTTGACCTCAATGCCGATGGTTCTGTATCGGTTGCCGATGATGGGCGAGGAATTCCCACCGATATCCATCCTCGCACAGGAAAGTCCGCTTTGGAAACCGTAATGACGGTATTGCACGCAGGTGGTAAGTTTGGCGGCGGCGGATATAAGGTGTCTGGAGGGTTACATGGGGTTGGGGTTTCCGTCGTCAACGCTCTTTCCGAATGGGTAGAGGTGACCGTTTATCGGGAAAAAGTCCGTCATACCCAACGCTACGAACGGGGGGTTCCGGTAACAGAATTAGTCCCCACTAAACAGACGGAAGCGCGTAGCGGAACATCGGTTCAGTTTCGCCCGGATGAGCAGATTTTTACTACAGGGATTGAGTTTGAATACGATACGGTATCCCGTCGGTTGCGGGAGTTGGCGTATCTGAATGCGGGGGTAAAAATTACGTTTTCTGACCATCGCTTGGACGAGCCAAAGGTGGAGAGCTACAAGTATGATGGGGGCATTCAAGAATATGTGGCGTATATTAATCGGGAAAAAAATCCTCTGCACGAAGAAATCATTTATATGAATGCCGAGAAGAATGATGTGCAGGTGGAGGTAGCGCTTCAGTGGTGTACGGATGCGTATTCGGATAATTTGTTGGGATTTGCCAATAATATTCGTACCATTGATGGGGGAACCCATTTGGAAGGGTTGAAGACGGTGCTGACGCGGACGATGAATGCGATCGCTCGCAAACGGAATAAGTTGAAGGATAATAATGCTAATCTGGCGGGGGAAAATATCCGGGAAGGCTTAACGGGTGTGATTTCAGTTAAGGTTCCCGATCCAGAATTTGAAGGACAGACGAAAACCAAGCTGGGAAATACGGAAGTACGCGGAATTGTGGATTCCCTGGTGGGAGAATATTTGAATGAGTTTCTGGAGTTTCGCCCAGCAGTGGGGGATGCAATTCTAGAAAAGGCGATTCAGGCATTTAATGCGGCAGAAGCGGCTCGTCGAGCG
>NZ_CEZBFX010000163.1:0-8907 GCF_982964205.1 Roseofilum sp.
TTGGCAAAACTAAGTGTCAAATTTGCACGGCCTAGACTTTCATCTCTTTTTCCTGCACTAGAGAAATCTTGGCAAGGAGGCCCTCCAATAATCATGTCCGGCTGAAAATATCTCACTATCTTGTAAGCATCTAGATCGGCTAGATCTTGTTCAAAAATAGGATGATCAAAGTTTTCTTGATAGGTTTGTATTGCTTTTCTCCAGATGTCAAAACCGGCCACTAGATTAAATCCAGCATTTTGAAATCCTAATGACATTCCTCCACATCCAGCAAATAAGTCTACTGTTTTCATTGCCATATTGATACTCTTTAACTAAATAAATAGGTTAGGAGAGTTATAAATTATAGCATCCAGTCTTCTTTCTGGACTTAATAAGTTTTGACCCCCACCTAAAATAATATTTGTAATTTCCTGCTTGTGAATTATCGGTTTTGTTAAAGCCTCTGATGTCATATAAACATGTGTAAATCTTCCACTGACGGCAAAAGCTTTATCATTTTTTGTATTATAAGATAGAGAATCGATGATTTTTCGATAATCAAAAATCCCCTTGGCGATCGCTTCATCAAGCATTTTGAATAGCCAAATCACAGTCCGAGCTTGCCGGGTAATTGATCGGACTCGACCGAAATTCTGAATTTCTGTTTTGACAGCATCTATAAATAATCGACTGAAGGCCAAATTACTCCATATAAAAACATCCATACAGTGTTCTGATAGTTTTGGTGACTTTCCTTGAGTTTTCCATATAGGTTGCATTAAAAAAGGAGTTTGATCGGCTGCAATCAGAGTTACGAGGCTATCAATAGAGTCAATCATCAATGGAATATAGGGAATAATAGTTTCAGGTTCTGTCCAATCAAGAATTTTAGAGAAACGATCGTTAATTAATTGTGGCCGTGACCAAGGTTGGTTTTTGAGAATGTGAGCAAAACTACACGCTAAATAAACAATAGTGTCTGGTCTAATCACCAGCTCAGAACCATACTCATCTTCGTTTAAATCACAAGTGGAATTATCAGGTAAAGCAGTTAACTTAATTTCCAGGGCTTGCAAACAATTACCTGTATCTCGTGCTTGGGTCACTAAATCTACTCCTGGAAGCGTACCCAATACATACTGCTGATAAGGAGTAAATTGGGTTTCAAAGGCATAAAATAGATTGTTTGAGAGGGGCACTAGACCGTAAGCTTGGGCCGTATTAATTGTGGAATGCTCAACGGTTAAACTGGAATTAAGTTTTAGATAAATACTCTCTAAATTACGACTATGCAAATAGGCACAAAGGGAGGCAGGAAAAGACGAATTAAAGCAATTTTTACCCCAAGCTTCTTTGCGGGTAAAATCTCGATTGGAATATTGAAGACCAAATAGACTGGGTTTGGGAATATTGGGATTCATGGAAGAGACATTCTTGCCCTCTTGAGCTTAATCTGAAGATTCGGCATCTGATTTCCACAGAGGTTCGCGCAGATTATCTTCTAAATCTCGCAATTTTTCATACAGTTCCCGTTGTTCTGGGGTTAATTGGGTAGGAAACTGAATCTCAATTTCCACCACTTGATCGCCTCGTCTTCCCCGGTTATCGGGATATCCCTTATTGGCTAACCGTAATTTTTGACCGCTTTTTACCCCAGGGGGTAAATTCATTTTCACTAACCCATCCAGGGTAAGGACTTCTACTTGTCCGGCTAAAACGGCTTCTACAGGAGTAATGGGGAGTTTACAATAAATTTCATTCCCTGCAATTTGTAGGAAAGAATGGGGGGCTACGGTGATTTTTAGGTATAAATCACCGCCATTCATACCCAACTTCCGCAGACGCATTTTTTCCCCACTCACCATACCGGGGGGCATATCGACTTCTAAAGAGCGACCATCTTCTAAACGGATACGCTCTTTTCCACCTCGATAGGCTTTTTCTAGGGGTAAGGTTAACAACGCTTCGATATCCCGTTTCATGGGTCGGGATTCGCTAGTGACGGTGTTGTAAACCTTTGAGCGGCCGGGGGTGTAGGCTTCGGCATTCCGTTCGACTGGACGCGATCTCTCTCCAGTCGGTTGTCCCTGATTCACTTCCCGACGACGGTTGAGCAAGCTATCGAGAAAACTATCGAACGTAGGAAACTGGCTAAAATACTCAATTTCTGCGGAAGAAAACTTGGAGCCACTATTGCGTTTACGGCTATTTTGCCGCGCTCTTAAAAAGAAGCTCAGTTGGTCATATTCCGTCCGTTTACCGGGATCGGAGAGGACTTCATAGGCTTCTAAAATATCCTTAAATCGTTCCTCAGCTTCTTTATCACCGGGGTTGAGATCGGGATGATATTGACGAGCTAAACGGCGATAAACCCGCTTAATCTCGTCAGTGGGGGTATCAGGACTAACTCCCAGAATCTCATAATAGTTCCGAAAGTTTTGCATGGTTTTGTTCACTTAGGGTTCTGGGAGAATAGGGAATAGGGAATGGGGAATAGGGAAAACCGCCGCTTACAGCCATTCGTCATCATCTCCCCAATCTTCATCATCATAGGAGTTATATTGATTATACCTTGGACGGCTTGGGGGTTCTGAAGGACGGCGAGAGTCCCGGATGGGCGGTCGATTGGGTTCCCTTGATCGGGGGGGCGGATAGTCCCGTGTTGGGGGATAATCTCGGCCTGGCGGTTGATAATCCGGTGGGGGTGGATAATCCCGTGCTGAAGAATAGTCTCGATCTCGTGGGGAGTTGCGTGGGGGTGGATAATCCCGTGCTGGAGGATAGTCTCGCCCAGGTGGGGAGTTGCGTGGGGGTGGATAATCCTGTGCGGGCGGGTAATTCCTCGCTGGGGGATAGTTCCGCTCTGGGGGGGTATATTCCCGCCTGGTTTGATAGGTTGGACTATCATAATCGTAACTTTCGCGGCGATCGAATTCATCTTCATCATCCCCTAAGAATGTGCGCCGCAGGGTTCCTAAAAATCCATCGTCTTCCTCTTCACTCATCCGCAAGCGCACTTCCCGATTGAGATCGTAGAGAATATCTTGTAAATCGGCTCCTGCTTGATCGATTCCTCGGTCATCGCCTCGGCGCAAATATTCCCGCAGTTCCTGGATAATTGGATCGAGATCGCGGCGGTATTGGTTGGCAAACTGCATTCCAAAATCTAGGGTGGCTTCCCGCAGTTGGCGCTCGGCTTGGGTAATTAAGGCTTCGGCGCGGTTGAGTTTTTCTACCCGTTCCCGGCGCTCCCGGTCAACCTGGGCATAGCGTTCGGCATCCTGGATCATTTGGTTGATTTCATCGGAGGAGAGGGTGGAGGCTCCTTGAATGGTAATGCCTTGTTCCCGGCCGGTGGTTCGGTCTAGGGCAGATACTTGGAGAATACCGTTGGCATCGATGTCGAGGGAGACTTGAATTTGGGGGATGCCCCTAGGCGCTGGGGGAATGCCGGAAAGTCGGAATCGACCGAGGGATTTGTTGTCCCTGGCCATTTCTCGCTCCCCTTGTAGGATATGGACTTCGACAAAGGTTTGGTTGTCTTGGGAGGTGGAGAAAATGTCCGATCGCCGCACGGGAATGGTCGTGTTGCGAGGAATGAGTTTTTTCATCACCCCACTGGCGGTTTCAATCCCGAGGGAGAGGGGGGTGACATCGAGCAACAGCACATCTTTGACAATGCCAGAGAGAATACCGGCTTGAACTGCTGCTCCAACGGCTACCACTTCATCCGGGTTAACGTTTTGGTTGGGTTCTTTGTCGATGAAACTGCGAACGAGTTGTTGAACGATGGGAATGCGGGTGGAACCGCCGACGAGAACGACTTCATCGATTTGGACGGGGCTAAGATTGGCATCGTAGAGGGCGCGTTTGATGGGCCGACGGAGACGGGAAAGGAGGTCGCCACAGAGGTCTTCAAATTGCGATCGCGTCAGCCGAGTTTCTAGATGCTTGGGTCCGTCTTCGGTAGCGGTAATGAACGGTAAGTTAATCTCGGTTACTGTGACTCCAGACAGTTCAATTTTCGCTTTTTCCGCTGCTTCCATCAGCCGTTGCAGCGCTTGGCGATCTCGCCGTAAATCGACCCCTTCCGTTTCTAAAAACTGTTCGGCCAACCAATCGACAATTTTTTGGTCAAAGTCATTGCCCCCTAGCTGGGTATCCCCACTGGTAGCCCGAACTTCAAACACTCCATCGCCAACTTCTAGGATCGAAACATCAAAGGTTCCTCCCCCTAGGTCAAATACCAAAATGGTTTGCGCCGTTCCCCGCTCTAGCCCATAAGCGAGGGAAGCAGCCGTGGGTTCATTGAGAATTCGTTTAACTTCTAAGCCGGCAATTTTGCCCGCATCTTTGGTCGCTTGCCGTTGGGCATCATTAAAGTATGCAGGAACCGTAATCACTGCACCGGTAACCGGTTCCCCTAAATAACGACTGGCATCTTCAGCCAATTTCCGCAAGATCGTGGCTGAAATTTCTTCCGGGGCAAAGTCTTTTTTCAGCCGAGGACATTTCACTTTGATATTGTCCACTTCATCGCGCCGGATAGTGTAAGGGACTCGTTTGGAGTCAGTGTTGAGTTCTCCATATCTGCGTCCCATATACCGTTTTACGGAGTAAAAGGTGTTTTGCGGGTTCAGGACGGCTTGGCGACGGGCCATTTGGCCAACAACGAGTTCGCCATCTTTACTGAAGCCAACCACTGAAGGTGTAGTCCGCATCCCTTCTGCATTGGCGATCGCCATTGGCTTACCGCCTTCCATAATAGCGACCACTGAGTTCGTTGTCCCCAAGTCAATGCCGACTACTCTACCCATGGATTCTGTCTCTTCCTCGTCTATCTTTACGGAAATTATGGCTTTCTTCGATCAGTTTATTGTATCGCGCTTCTGGAAGTGCAAGTAGCAGGGAATAGGGAATAGGGAATAGGGAATAGGGAAAACCCCATCTCCACGTCCGTGTGTCCTCCCCTCTCCCTAGACAGATTTTCAACTATCGTGGCGATCGGAAACTGTTGTTTTGCTTGGCTCAATGGCAGAATCTTCTTTAACTATTTCTTGGCATTGGTTGGCGAAGGCGATGGAAAGTTCATAGAGTTCTCTAGCTGACTATTCGCATTCTTTCAAAAGTTCGAGATCTTCCATGATTTGTGCTTCATTAATCAGAGGTTTCATTTTAGCGTCTCCAACGATTGACAATCGAATCGACAAAATACATCACCCAATTAAATAGGCAATGGTTACGCCTGTGCCGCCATTTTTTTGATCGGCTAACTCAAAGCGCTCTACTTGCGGATGGCTCCTCAGAAATTCATGGACTCCTTCTCTTAATTTACCGGTACCTTTGCCGTGAATAATCCAGACATTGGTACAATTGGCATTGTAGGCTTTGGTAATCCCTTGGTCGAGTTCGGCTTCGGCGGTGACGACACGCAAGCCTCGGATATCTAGGGTATTGCGAGAGGTTTTGATGACTGGGGCAGTGGGTTTGGGAGGGGGTGTTTTCTCTTTTTCCGTAACTGTTTTTTTGCTCAGTTCCTTAGTGGGAACTTCGGCTTTTTTGCCGTCTAAGGATTCAATTTCGGCTAATCCTACGGTCATTTTCATTAACCCAAAGCGTACGGTTAATTCTTGCCCTTCTTCGTCGATTTGTAGCACTTCTCCGGTTTGTCCTAAACTGGGGATGCGTATCCGTTCGCCGACTTGCGGTTTATAGCCGGGTTTGGGTTTGGGGGGATTGATTTTGGAGGGGAGATATTGCTCGGCAATGCGATCGAGTTCCTGGGTGGCTTTGCGGGTATCTTGGGCGTTTGTAGTGCCTTGTTGTAGGCGTTTGATGGCTGTGGCGACTTCTTTTTTAGCTTGAGAAATTGCCTTTTGGATTTCGATTTCCTGTTGTTGGCGTAACTGCTGTTCCCGCTCTTTGAGTTGCTGGGCTTTGAGTGCGACTTCTTCGTGCAATCGTTCGGTTTCTGAAAGGAGGCTGGAGGTTTCTTGGACTTGGGTTTCCTGACGACGACGCTCGGCTTCTAAACCGGCGATCGCCCGATTCACGTCTTCGGAACCCTTGCCTACCCACTGTTGCGCTTCTTCAATCACCTCTGGATTTAACCCCAAACGGCGAGCAATAGTCAGGGCATTGGAGCGCCCCGGAATGCCCCACAACAGGCGATAGGTGGGTTGCAAAGATACCTCGTCAAACTCCACCGAGGCATTCTCAAACCGCTCATCCTCATACTTGAGGGCTTTGAGTTCCCCGAAGTGGGTGGTGGCAATGGTAAGCTGGGCATTTGTGGCGAGATGTTTGAGGAGAGCGATCGCCAACCCGGTTCCCTCGGAGGGATCGGTTCCCGCACCCACCTCATCTAACAGCACCAGAGATGAGGGGTTGGTTTCCAGCGAGTCCAAAATCCGACAAATACGGCGAATATGTCCCGAAAACGTTGATAAACTTTGCTCTAGAGACTGTTCATCACCAATATCGGCTAAAACCTGGCTAAACCAAGGCACTTCCACCGGTTCTCGCGCTGGCACAAATAAACCGACTTTCGCCATCAGTGCTGCCAGCGCCAAGGTTTTCAAAGTAACGGTTTTTCCGCCCGTATTTGGCCCCGTAATTGCCACAACTCGGATCGGCGATTCAATACATGCAGTTACCGGAACCACTTCTTGTCCCTGTTCGTGGCGCTGTTGCCACACCAGCAAGGGATGACGTAGTTGCCGCAGAACAATCATTTCTGTGGATTCCGTAAACCGAGGGGGGTTCGCTTGTAACCAAGTGCTGTATCTGGCTTTGGCAGTGGCTAAATCGAGAATTGTGGCAATCTCCACTAAATGTTCTAAATCATCGTAAACCTCCGCCACTTTTTCCGTGAGAGCGCGACAGATGGATTCTTCTTCCTTACTTTCCTCTTTGTGCAACTGTCGCAAGTCATTACCGAGGGAAACGATCGCATGGGGTTCAATGTACAAGGTTGCCCCACTCGTAGACGAGTCATGAACGATACCGGGGATGGTTTCCTTGTGGTTAGCTTTCACCGGCAGCACGTAGCGATCGCCCCGTTGGGTAATCAAATTCTCCTGAATAGCGTGGGATTTGCGTTGCAGGAGGTTTTGCAGCGTTTGCGTAATGCGATCGCGTTGGTTTTTCAGTTGACGGCGTATATTACCGAGCTTCACGCTGGCGCGATCGGCTACTCTCCCCTGTTCGTCAATACAGTGATTAATCTCCTGTTCTAATTCCGGATAAGTCCGGATTGTGCTAATCAACTCCAACAAAATCGGCACATTTTCTTGTTCCTCAATAAACCGGCGCAGTCGCCGCATCCCCGCCAATGTACTCGCTACATCCAGCAGTTCATCCCCAGACAGCACCCCTTTAAGCGTTGCTCGTTTGACAATGGTACGAATATCCCGAATCCCCCCAAACGGCAGCTCTGTAGTGAGGGTTTGCTCTAGGGTATAGACTTCCTGGGTTTGCGCCAACAGGGTTAAACTTTCCGCTTGAGTTTGGGGAATAGGCAAGGTTTGGGCGGCGATCGCCCCCATTTTCGTCGCGGCAAACGTAGACAAATGCTCGCACAACCGCGACCATTCTAACAGCTCTAGGGTTTCGTCTTGGATCACTCGTGTTCTATACTTCAACGCGATACTACATTATTGTAGCGACTTTTGAAGCAATGGGACGGGCGATCGGTCTGGTAGTGAGATAGGATCTGGTTCCTAAACAATATAATTTCATACCATAGATAGGATGAGTTGGTAGATCAACCAGACTAACTACTAGTAATAAACTATCCAATCAGCACAAGTTTAAAACCTAACGTCCTTTCTTCGCTTGAGATAGTACAGAGCCGGCTAAACTTTTAGTCGTTTCATTGTATTTCTTACTCTGAAGGGCTTTAGCTGCAATATTTTCCATTTGAGAACCTGTCTGTTTTCTCCGATCTCTTTGTGACAAAGCTGATGCAGCTAATTTCTTTTGGATCTCAGATGATTTTTCAGAGCTGAGTATTTTTGCTGCTTGATAGGCAATTTGAGGTGAAGATTTTTTCTTGTTCATTTTAGAGATTAAATGCTACTGATTGAGTATAGCTCACTAATAATTAATTGTGCCAATTTCACTTAAAGGGAATATACTCAACTCCGTTTATCCATTCATCAGGCTCTGATGCTTGAGCTATCAACTCTAAATCTTGGACAAACTGACCAATTGTTCCCCCAAGCTGATGACCAAAAATTAATCCTGAAAAATGTTTCCCTTCTGCTTGCCAACTTTCAGCTAAAACTCTAAAGCGAATATCTTGAGTAAAAAGAACGCGCTTTAGTTCTGTAACCCTTGCTAACAGGCGATCGTCAGGAAGTTCTTGAGTTCCATCCTCAAATGCTGTCAGCACATCTATACCACGACGACGTAACTGATCGGTAATGGACTGAGGAACATGAACATCCATGTATAAACGAATAGCCACTTACAATACCCCTTTAGCCTTCATCCGAGTATAGAAAGGTGACTGGGGTGCTTGCGCTCTATCTGCTTGGACTTGTTGCCATTCTTGGGCAATGGCTCGATCAATTTCTTCTTGATGGTCAAAATAGTATGCCATGGCAGCATGAGCTTCTGCTGGATTTAAATAAGGGTGCTGGCGACAAATTTCTTCGACTGACCAACCATAAGTTAAGTAATCCATGACAATTTGTGCCACTCTAATGCGAGGCAACCGTTGCAGTCGTGCCGCCTCACCTTCTTTTTTTTCGATGTGTGGATAACTTACGGTTAACATAGGGTTCACTTTTTACTTAATAGCCAGCGTTACCAGAATTCTAGCCTCCTTGGGGGAGGCGATGCGATGCGATCAAACTGAAGGCTTATTTTATCAGAAAAATGTGTTGAAAACCCCGTCCTTTTAGGACGGCTTTTCTTGCT
>NZ_CEZBFX010000164.1:0-8687 GCF_982964205.1 Roseofilum sp.
ACCACCAGTTCCCCGCTTTTCTCGACTCTCTCCGTTTTTTGTCCTGTACTTAGAGTAACGATTTACCATTCTCGGAGACAAACATTGCAATAGTTAAAGATATTATGATTGCGGAGAAAACTCCTGACTATACGATTAGAGGCAAAACAGGTTGGGGTAGCCAAGTTGGCTGGTATGTGGGCTATTTGGAACAGAATGAAAATGTCTATTTTTTTGCCACAAATATCGATATACCTGACATTAGGAATGTTACTGCCTTACGTAATAGATTAGAATTAACGCGGTTATGCCTTAAAGAGCTATCGTTACTGTATTAGAGCGTTTAACAATAGGGCTAAAGCGCAACAACGAACCTAGTTTTGGTGGACTTGATACGACAATGATAGATTAGAATCGAATCCCATTCCTCATTCCCTAGCGCGAAGCGCCATATCATTTATGGATTTAATTTTGTGCCATACCACCGCAGATTTTGATGCACTAGGGGCAGCAGTGGGGTTAACTCGCCTGAAACCGGGCGCTCAGGTGGTGCTGACGGGGGGATGTCATCCTACGGTGCGGGAGTTTTTGGCTTTTTATCGGGATGAGTATGCCTTAATTGAGCGCCGCTCGGTGAATGTCGAACAAATCCGCAGTTTAATTGTAGTGGATACCCAACAGGGCGATCGCCTCGGACTAGCCGCTGATTGGTTTTATCTACCCCATCTCGAACACGTAGAACTCTACGACCATCATCTCGATACCGCGACTGATCTTCCGGTTACCCACTCAATCATTGAACCTGTGGGTGCAACCACGACGCTGATTGTGGAACGGTTGCAACAGCTAGAATCTTTGGAATTAACTCCCGCAGAAGCAACCGTAATGGCCTTGGGAATTCATGTCGATACCGGTTCGCTCACCTATGATTCGAGTACCTCTAGGGATGCTTTAGCTCTCGCTTGGTTAATGACCCAAGGGGCGAGTTTATCGGTGATTGGGGAGTATGTCGAACCGGGATTATCCCCACGATTGCAAGACCTCCTCACCCTTGCCCTAGAACAATTGCATACGACCACCTGCGAAGGGTATCAATTATCCTGGGTTCTCTTGCCCACCTCTGACTTTGTGCCCGGATTATCCAGTATTGCAACTCGACTGATGGGATTAACCCATAGTGATGCCCTATTATTTGGGTCTTGGTATGAAACCGGACAAGAAAAACGGTTAACCGTCATTGGTCGCTCTCGGCAAAGATGCCGGTCTTCCTCCAATCCTCCCCTAAATCTGCATACCTTGTTTGCTCCCCTAGGAGGAGGAGGTCATGCACAAGCCGCTTCCCTGACGCTGCGAGAACACAATATTGAAACCACCTTTGAGGATTTGGTGCAACACCTGCAAAACCAAGTGCCCACCGCACCGACGGCACGGGAATTGATGTCCTCACCGGTGCGAACGATTCTACCAGAAACGGCGATCGCCCAAGCCCAGCGAATTTTGTTACGCTATGGTCATTCTGGGTTATCTGTCGTTAATCACCAAGGGGAATTAGTGGGGATTATTTCCCGTCGCGACCTCGATATTGCCCTCCATCACGGCTTTTCCCACGCTCCCGTAAAGGGCTACATGACTCCCCATCTGAAAACCATTACCCCAGAGACCCAACTGCCGGAAATTGAGTCATTGATGGTTACTTATGATATCGGTCGCTTGCCCGTATTAGAGGACGGAAACTTGGTAGGCATTGTCACCCGTAGTGATGTGTTACGCCAGTTCCATCTTCAGGAAACGGGACAGCCAGTAGGAGCGAACATACAACTCAATCGGCTCAAGTCCTGCTATTTGCCAGAAACAATGAAGCAAATGCTACAGGAGAGTCTGACCGGGCCCTTACAGGATCTTTTGCGGCAAGCTGCCCTAGCGGCCGAGCAAAGAGGCTGGCATTTATATTTAGTTGGGGGCGGAGTACGGGATTTATTACTGGCAGATGCGGAGAAAGTCATCAATCTCCAGGATGTGGATTTAGTCGTCGATGGTTATCATCGCGCTGCCCAACCGGGGGCTGGAGTCGAGTTAGCGAAAGTCTTACAGCAACACTATCCGGGCGCTCGATTGCAAATTCACGGAAAATTTCAAACCGCCGCCCTACTTTGGCACAAACACTCAGAATTAGATAATCTTTGGATCGATATTGCTACGGCTAGAACTGAGTTCTATCCCTATCCGGCTGCGAATCCAGAAGTGGAAGCCAGTTCAATCCGACAAGATTTATACCGTAGAGACTTCACAATTAATGCTCTAGCTTTGCGCCTTACGCCTCCGCGCATTGGTGAAGTGTTAGATTTTTTTGGTGGCATTTTAGACTTAGAGGCTCAGTTGATCCGGGTATTACACGCCAATAGCTTTATTGAAGATCCGACCCGCATTTATCGAGCTGTGCGATTTGCTGTGCGGTTGGGGTTTCGGTTAGAAGGACAAACGGAAGGCTATATTCGTTATGCGATCGCCAGTGGGGTGTACGATCTTTCTGTAGCAGAAAATAATCGAGCGCCTGCCCTGCAAACTCGGCTTAAAAATGAGCTGAAGTATATCTTAGAAGCACCCTATTGGAAAAGAGCCATTCAACTCCTGGGCAATCTAGACGCACTCAAGTGTATTCACTCTAGTTTAGAACTGACTCCAGAACTGTGGAAGCAACTGAAGCTCGTTGATCGATGTTTACGCCGGTTTAATCCCTCTGGACTGTGCCCTCCCTGGCAACTGTTGCTTGAAGTGATGATTGCCTATCTTGCTCCAGAATACCGCTATTGGGTCGCTTCCGGGTTTCAACTTCCAGCAGAAAGTATCGAACGATTAAAGAATTTAGAGGCCGCAAAAACCACAATTTTCT
The DNA here is from genome assembly GCF_982964205.1 of Roseofilum sp. Lineage (NCBI taxonomy): Bacteria > Bacillati > Cyanobacteriota > Cyanophyceae > Desertifilales > Desertifilaceae > Roseofilum > Roseofilum sp. The sequence continues at coordinate 2,870 of NZ_CEZBFX010000164.1, forward strand.
CTCTTTTACCAACCTGCGAACTCCCCAGCACGATTGCTAACGCTCTCCAGCCTTATCGCTTTTCTACCTTAATTTTAGTCATGGTGCAGAGTCCTAGACTTTTGCGGCGAAAGATCTGGTTGTATTTGTGGAAACTAGCGCAAGTGAAGCCGATTTTAAATGGCAATGACTTAAAGCAGTTGGGCTATAAACCGGGTCGTCAATTCAAGGCGATCTTGGATAAACTCCTAGAGATGACGTTAGATGGAGAACTGGCAGACCGCGCAAGTGCTGAAACTTTCTTGGAGAAACAGTTTAGATATAGCGCAAAGCGCTAGGGAATAGGAAATAGGGAATAGGGAATAGGCTTTTGGTACATAGCTTTGAGGGTTCAATAGTGTCCCTCATAACAGTGCTTTGCGCTGTAATCCTCTGTTTAAGAATACCGTTTCTCGATTGACTCAGCAAAATTAGGAGACTCTAGCTACGACCTTCCCACGCCCCATTCCCCCATCAAGGTAAAATAAGGTCTGGCGTTTTGGATTAAGCCGATTTATGAATGTACTGTCGATCCCCACTTGGGTGATTCATGTGTCGAGTGTGATTGAGTGGATCATGGCCATTTGGCTAATTTGGCGTTATGGAGAATTAACCGGCGATCGCCGTTGGGCGTGGTTTTCCCTCGCCATGATTCCGGCTCTCATCAGTGCCATGTCTGCCTGTACCTGGCATTTCTTCGATAACGATCCTAACCTAGAATGGATTGTTACCCTACAAGCCGCCATGACCGTTATTGGCAATTGTACCCTCTGCGCTGCCGGTTGGCTCCTCTGGCGACAAACCCAATCTCAAGCTTAAAACTCCCGTTTAATTCCTGCATCAGATAACCATGTCCAAAGATATCCTATTTGCACTCTCTTTATTTCCCTACTTGGGATTTTTATGGTTTATTACCCGCTCTGGACAAATGCCCCGGTTAGCCCTCATTGGCTTTTATATGACCTTAGTATTTGTCGGCGTAACTATTCCCGCCGGTATTTATGCCCAAGTCGTTTATCATGAAGCCCTAGCCAATGTAGACTGGCTCCATGGTGGCGCGGAAATATTCTTAAGTATCTCCAATATTTTAATCGTGGTGGGATTTTATCAAGCCGTTAAATCTAAACTTCCTCAAACCTCTGATAGTTGATCCAATTGTAGGGGCGGGTTTTCCAAGATCTTGGAAAACCATCAATAACCTGAGTAAACCCGCCCTAGTACAGTCGATAAACAACCAAGACTTTAACGTTGAATTGATATTACACCCGCAAGTTTTCCAATTCTAAAGGTTTAAACTCAGCAGCAACTTGTTGTTTGCGTAGTTGTTCCACCAAACCCTCTGGATCTTGAATATGCCATTTTAGGGGCAGTTGCACCCCTTGCGAAAATCCAAAGCGATCGCCTTGAATCACAATCAGAACCGGATAAGTTTTGGTATTCGTTTGTCCAGAATACTCTCCCAACCATAGCTTCAGCCGATTTTTGACCACCTCTTGAGAGGCTTCTTCTAAGGAAAGGCTAATCACAACCCACTCATCTTGGAGAACCTCTGGCGCAGGGGTTGATGGGACAAACTCAGAAGGTTTACTCTCAACTTTGGGCGGATGATTTTCGAGCATTTCTACAGTTGCAGGCTCGGATACAGGCTCGGACTCTATCCAATCGACAAGTGATTCCAGTTCACTTTCTATCGGCTGTTGAATTTCCTCTAAATTTATCTTCTGGGCATCACTAACCGTAAGCTGAGTTTGATCGTTCCAGCAGCTCACTTTTCCCGTTAAAATCACTGGAACTTCAGTCCCTAAATTCCCTTTCACTCGTTCGTAATCATCCCCCCAAACCTTGGCTTCTCCTTTTGTATTTAAGTCTTCTAGGTTCAGAATTACCATTAATTTACCGGATTTAGTAGTAATTTCCTTAATCTCTGTAATTATCGCCACCACTTTAATCGACTTGCGCTTGGGAGCGGCCTCTAACTGGGAGAGAGGAATCGGTTGTGGATCTAAATTTTGCACAAACTGAGTAACAGAACTAAGAGGATGTTCGGACACATAAAAGCCGAGCAATTCTTTTTCCATTTGCAGCTTTTCAGCTAAAGTCATTTCCGATACAGAATCGGCTTTTGGAGCCACTTCGTGGGCGCGACCATTGGTATTTTGACTGCTAAAAGGAGTATTGCCCAACATATCAAACAAATTGGGGCCACTGTCCCGGTCTTTCGCCCGACTCTGGGCCCAGGGAACAATCTTTTCTAAATCCGCTAAAAGTTGGGCGCGATTCTCATCAAAAGCATCAAAAGCACCGCATTTAATCAGAGATTCTAAGGCGCGGTTATTGACCGTTCGTAAATCCACGCGATCGCATAAATCCGCTAATGCTTTAAATTCCCCTTCTTCTCTCGCTCTTAAGATACAATCAATCGCTCCTTGTCCTAAATTTTTGACTGCTGATAAGCCAAATAAAATCGTTTTGTTTTGAGTAGGCGTAAATTCCACCCCCGATCGATTAATATCCGGGGATTCAATCCCGATCCTCATTTCCCGACAATTTGCGATATATTTACCGACTTTATCCTGATCGCCACTATTAGAAGTCAACAAAGCTGCCATATATTCTACTGGGTAATTGGCTTTTAGATAAGCCGTCTGGTAGGTAACATAGGCATAGGCTGTAGAATGGGATTTATTAAAGCAATATTCCGCAAACAAAACCATCTGATCGAATAAACTTTCTGCAATGCTTTTATCAATCCCATTTTTTGCCGAACCATCGATAAAAATATTGCGATGCTTCTGCATTTCTGCCACTTTCTTTTTCCCCATCGCTCGGCGCAGCAAATCCGCTTCCCCTAGAGAATATCCGGCTAAATCCTGAGCTACTTTCATGATCTGTTCTTGATACACTAAAACCGCATAGGTTTCATTCAAGATAGGTTCTAACATTTCATGTTCATAAACAATTTTTTCTGTTCCATGTTTCCGTCCAATAAACTTCGGAATTAGACCCGCATCTAGGGGACCCGGTCGATAGAGAGCGAGGATAGAGGAAATATCTTCAATACAGGAGGGTTTTAGCTCGCGAACCACTTGCTTCATTCCAGAAGATTCCAATTGAAAAATTCCTTCTAAATCTCCTTTTTCCAGAACTTTATACGTTTTATGCACATCTTTGGGTAATTTCTTGAGGCGCACATAAGTTTCTTGCGCTCTCCGTTCATCAGCGGGGATATCGTAGGGATCAATTTTCAAATCATAATCCTGTTCAATATATTCTAATGCCTTTTGAATCGTGGTCAGATTTTTCAATCCCAGAAAGTCCATTTTCAGCAAGCCCAAGGACTCAATATCTTCCATGGAATATTGGGTAATTACAGCTCCATCATTGTTTCTCTGGAGAGGAACAATTTCATCTAAGGGTTCTTTAGAAATCACGACTCCAGCAGCATGAACGCCAAAGGTTTTGTTGGTTCCTTCAATTCTCATCGCCATGTCTATCCAGCGCCGCACATTCAGATCGGTATCATATTTTTGCTTAAATTCCGGTGCCGGCGTTTCATCAGAAACCATGATTTTTAATTTAGTTGGTTTTCCCCGAGAAACGGGGATCATTTTCGCCATTTGATCCGCATCTGAATAGGGAATGGCTAAAACCCGCGCCACATCTTTAAGCACTGCTTTCGAGGTCATGCGGTTAAACGTGATGATTTGCGCGACCCGTTCTTTACCATATTTTTCTGTAACATATTCAATTACTTCATCTCGACGTTCAATGCAAAAATCAGTATCAATATCCGGCATGGATTTCCGTTCTGGATTCAAAAATCGCTCGAATAAAAGTCCATGGTGAACGGGATCAATGTTGGTGATTCTTAAGGCATAAGCGACTAATGAACCGGCAGCCGAGCCACGACCGGGACCAACAGGAATGTTACGATCTCTGGCAAATTTTATATAATCCCAAACCACTAGAAAATAGGTGGAAAATCCCATGCGCTGGAGCATTTTGAGTTCGTATTCCAGTCGCTCTTTATAAGCGGGTTTAAGTTCGTCTCGACTTTTGAGGTTTAAGCGCTCTAGGAGTCCATCCCAGGATTGTTTTTCTACATAGGTGTCGGGGGTGTGATCCTTGGGAATGGGATAATCGGGGATGCGGGGTTCTCCGAGAACTCCTTGGTAGGGTTGTACTTTTTCAGCAACTTCTAGGGTATTGGCGATCGCCTCCTGAATTACCTGCTCCGGAAGATGATCCCGGAATAGCTTCGCCATTTCCTCAGCGTTTTTTAAATACTCTGTGCCGCTATAGCGCATCCGCTTTTGATCGGTAATTAAACTGGCGGTATTGATGCACAGGAGCGCGTCATGGGCTTCGGTATCATAACAGGAAATGAAGTGGGAGTCATTGGTGGCAACCAGTTTAATCCCTAATTCTTGACCAATTTTCATCAATTCGATATTGACAATTCGGTCTTCTTTCGATCCATGGTCTTGAATTTCTAGATAATAATCATTCTGGAATAAGTTCTGATACCATTTAGCCACTTCTCGCGCTTTTTCTAGGTCTCCTGCAAGAATGAGCTGGGGAATTTCACTGCCTAAACAGCCACTGGTTAAAATCAGACCTTCGTGATAGTGTTCTAGGAGTTCTTTGTTAATGCAAGGACGGGAAAAAATTCCTTTTCCTTGAATTCCTTTGAGATTGGATTCTGTGGTTAATTTGACTAAGTTTTTATAGCCTTGCGTGTTTTTTGTTAAGACTAATTGATGGTATTTCTTTATTTTCTTGTATTTGGTCTCAATATCTCCATTAATGATATACATTTCATTACCAATAATGGGTTTCACCGGACTATTTCGACAGGCTTTAATTAACTCAATGGCTCCATACATGACTCCATGATCGGTAATGGCGATCGCCGGCATGTCCAATTCCTGCGCTTTGCCGACCAATTGGCTGATTTGAGACGCGCCATCAAGTAAGCTATAGTCGGTGTGAATATGTAATCCTACGAAAGACATAAGGCGATCGGGGATGAAGCAACAATGAGGGTTATTATATCGTAGCCAATGAGTGGGTTACAGCGCCTTTAAGGATTTGATCTTAATATTCATCAACAAACTGCTCGTGAACTCAATAATACTTTTGTTGCCGATCTCGCACGCGCACTAAACCACCAAATGTGGGGTCTTTTTCTTGGAGGAAACTGTGAAGTTGTCGCAGGATGGAGCCTTGGGCTTGGATTTCCCTTCCCCGTTCGAGACCGGGATCGTTGCCTTGACTGGCGGAGTCTAGAGCCATCTCTCCTGCTTTCATAGAAGTTTCGATGCTTTTTTGAGCAAACAGCCATTCTTTTGGCATCTCGTTATAGATATCGTCCATTAAGAACTTCCCGGCTGAGGAGATAACGGGGAGTATTAATCCAACGGTGCGAGTAACGGCAGTCAGGTACGGGGTGGCTCTGGCGAACCACTCGCGAGGGAATTCGAGGATATAGACTCCTTTTTCTTGGTCTTTGGGATTTTGAGAGTATTGAGCGTTGATTTTGGGGAGAGGTTAGCGCGAATGTGGCGATCGTCGAGGGCGAAACTAATGGCTTTGGCTAACCAGTCCGGTTTGAGGATGACAATATCTTTGAGCAGGGGGTCGTAGTGGTAGTGAATCAGATGGCCGAGGGTGTGGTAGACGCGAATGAGATCGTCAGGCAGTCCTTCTACCCCTTGTTGAGCGCAAATTTCCATCACCTGGCTATATAGTCATTCCAATTAAAAACCAGCAGTATAATAAGAGGAAATCTAAGGGAGTT
>NZ_CEZBFX010000165.1:0-8637 GCF_982964205.1 Roseofilum sp.
CGCAATCTTTGAAGTTAGGCTTTCTGTTTCCATCGTCGCGGGTGGGTCAGTGACCAATTCCATTATACTGCAAAGCCGTCCTACAAGGACAGGGTTTTCAACCCATTTTTCTGATAAACTCTTTCCCGACTTTCTCCACTCTTGCCTGCTAGAGCTGTAGAAGACTTGCCCTAACTCAGACCCATTTAAAATTTTTAATTGATATAACCCAATTTTATCGGTAATCTGATCAAAAATTCTGCTCCTTTTCCAGGGGTAGAGTTGCAGAGTAGTTCGCCCTTATGTTTCTCGACAATAATTTGATAGCTAATGGAGAGACCTAAACCGGTTCCTTGTCCGACGGGTTTGGTGGTGAAAAAGGGATCAAAAATAGAAGATATAACCGATTCGCTAATTCCTGGGCCATTATCAGCAATACGAATTTGCACCCGATCTTCTGAGAGGTCTTGGGTTTCAATCCATAGGGTGGGATTGATGATATTGGGTTCAGATAGGGCATCTATGGCATTTTCTAGGATCTGGAAAAAAACTTGATTGATTTCACCAGGGTAACAAAAAACATTGGATACTCTGGTATAGCTTTCAATAACTTGAATCGATTGTAAATTCGCTTGCAAAATCATTAAGCTGTTCTCTAATCCATCTTGGATATTGACCCATTTTTGATCGGATTCATCCAAGCGGGAAAAGCTACGCAATCCTAACACGATTTTCTGAATGCGATCGGCTCCACTTTGCATAGAGATCATTAGGTTTTGAAAATCTTCGACAATAAAGTCCAGGTCTATTTGTTGTATTTTTTGATGGATTTCATTGGTGGATTTCGGATGCTGTTTTTGATAGAGTTCAATCAGCTCAATCAATCCTTCTAGATATTCTTTGGCATGGGGTAAGTTGCTGTAAATAAAACTGATGGGATTATTGATTTCGTGGGCGACTCCGGCAACAATTTGACCTAAACTGGACATTTTTTCAGTTTGAATGAGTTGGGATTGTGTTTGCTTGAGTTCTTGCAGGGCTTGCTCGGTTTTTTCTTTGGCGAGTTTGAGGGCTTCGGTGCGTTTTTCGACCCGTTCTTCTAAGGTTTGGTTGGCGGTTTCTAAGGCTTGGAAAGAATGGCGCAGTTGTTGGGACATTTCGTTAAAGGAACGGCGCAAAGTTTCTAATTCGTGCAGATAAAAGTGGGGTAAGTGTTGATTGAGGTTGCCTTTGGCGATCGCTCCAGTGGCTTGAATAAGCTGATGTAAGGATTGGCTAATCCAATGGGAGGTTCTTAAGCCAAGTAAAATGGACACGAAGAGGGCGATCGCACACAATTGTATGGTAATCCACGTATTAGCGTTGATTTGCTCCATAAAATCGGCTTCTGGAACCACCACCACAATGATCCAATCAATGCCTTGGGCATTCTGAAAGGGGGTGACTTGTAAAAATTGCCGCTCTCCTTCAAGCAAAAACGCTAGATTTTCCGTGGTTGCCACATTTTTTAAAGTGTCAAATTCTTCTTGCAGATATTGGGCAGAGGATTGAATGAGGCGATCGCTGGTATTGGTGGCTTGAATTCTGAGGGTTGTGCCATAGGTGACCAGAAACGGGCGATCTAGGGTGGAACTGGCGACTAATAAGCCGGAACGCTCTAAAATAAAGGCTTCTGCCCCTGGACTAATATCTAAGGTTCGTAAAAAATCACTGACTTCTGAGAGCCGAAATTCCGCGCCGAAAACGCCTAAGAGTTTGCCGATTTCGGTATAAACAGGTTGATTGACGCTGGTGGCTAAGGTTTCTGAACCGAGGTGGGTGTAAATGCCTCCCCAAGTCGCTTTTCGGGCTTGAATGGCATTCTCATACCACACTTCTAGGCGGCTATCGTAGTCTGGGGTGGAGGACAAGAGCTGCCCCTGTTCTCGATCGCCATTTAATTGATAGGTTTCTAGGGTTTGCTCTGTGTCTGGATTGGCTAAGGATAGCACATATCCATCCGGCGATCGCTCTAAGCCTAAAAATTCTCCCTGCTCGCTACTAAACTTAATCGCACTAATTGATTCAAATGCTTGTAATTGCTTGCCAAAATAGGTTTGCAATTGCTGATAATCTTGGAGACTGAGTAAGTTGAGGTTGACAGCATCCTGATTAATTTGATTGACTAAATATAAATCATGAATATAATTAGCAAGTTCCTGCTCAATGCGAGCAGTGATTTCCTGATGGAGTTGGGTAGTGACTTGACTAATCGCTTTTTGTCCATTGCGGAGGGAGAGCCAACCAGTTAAACTAACAGCTAAGGAAACTTGCAGCACAAAGGGCACAACTAAAACAACCCGTAAAGATAGTTTACGAGGCAGGAGAGCAGTCCAAATTTTGAGACGTTTAAGCATGGGAAAAAAAGGATATCAAGTTCCCTCCCAGACGTTGGAATGAGTTTTGAGTTTTGATCCAGAATACTGCTGTAAAGTGAGTGGGGTTGAATTAGCTGAACCATTTCTGGATCAGTTCTTTGATTTTTCCAGTCTCTTTCATTTCGGTTAAAACTTGATTAAAGGATTCGGTATAGGCAGAACCTTTAGGGAGGGCGATCGCCGATCCACTTGATTCAGTGTCAAAGGGCTGGGTAAAATCTAAATCTGGGTTTGCGGAAGCATAGCGCTCCGCTACCGTGGACTCGATAACTGCTGCATCTAGGGTTTTTGCTTTCACCTCTTGGATAATTTCGCCAATTTTGTTGAACTCGACTAAGTCAATCCCGGTAATCTTTTGAGCTGCATCTGCCTGAATCGATCCCCCTTGCACCCCCACCCGCTTGTCTTTTACATCCTCTTTGAAGTTTATATTTGCCCCTCTAGGCATGAGAATAATACTGGAAGCTTGATAATAGAGATCCGTAAACTCCACCTTGGCTTGGCGCTCTGGTGTAGGAGACATGCCCGCCATCACAAAATCCACTTCATTGTTTTCTAGAGCAGGAATGAGGCGATCGAAGTTCATATCCTCAATTTTCAGCTCAAAATTAAGGGACTTGGCTAAAGATTGGGCAATGTCCACATCAAAACCAATAATCCGTTCTTCTCCTCCTGTACTATCTTTAAATTCATAGGGAGGATAATCGGCAGAAGTTCCCATAACTAAAGTCGTTGAAGTGGGGGTTGGACTACAAGCGGAAAAAATCAGTACACTAAAGAAGGCTGTTACACTGAGAATGAGAAAGGTTTTGATGGATTTCATGGAAGAGGTAAGTAATGGGTAATGAGTTTTGAGTTTTGAGGATAGGAGAGACCAACCTATTATTATATCAAATATCAGAACGGCTCATTACCCATCCCTGCTAGGACGGTTCTTCAGGACTTATTAGACTAAACGGTTAAGGGGTGACGTAAAAAATTGCCAATTCATCTGAAATCGTTAAAAATGGTTTTCCCATTACCCATTACTGATTACCCTTCTGCTGCGCCAAGCGCTCTATCCCAAATAGGCATTGAGGTCTTCAATCACACGGGTAAGTTCCGCTTCGGTACTTAGGCGCAGGCGATCGCTTTTCAGAGTCACTAACACCTTAGCTGCAAAGGGACTTGCATAAATATTAGGATTACAAAATATCTCTAGGAAAACGTCCCCATTATGGCGATATTCCATCGGTGCTTGAGGCTGTTTCCGTCCTGGAGTCACCGGTTGTGCCGCCAAAGTTTTGAGCCGATCCATCAATTGGTTAATTTCCGCTTTCAGGTTTTGGGCAGCTTCAGGAGTAAAATTAAAGGACACAGATCCTTGGGCAAAGTTAAGAGTTAGTTGGGTCATACATCTATAAACCGGATCAGACTATTGTCTATCCTAGAAGATAATGGTTACAGATATTCGCTCTAAAGTCCGTCAAGTGTTGTTCATTACGTTAGGACTCAATCTACTGGCGTTATTGATTAAAGTCCTCGTGGGCTGGAAAACTGGCTCACTCAGTTTATTAGCCGATGCTCTTCATAGTGTCACCGATAGTGCCAATAATATCTTGGGATTAGTCGCCAATCACTTTGCCTCTCCCAAACCCGATCGCGAACATCCCTATGGACATCAGAAATTTGATGCCATTGGCGCTTTGGGAATTGCCGCATTTTTAGGGTTTGCTTGTTTTGAAATTGTCTCGAGTTCCCTCGAGAGTCTCACCTCTCAAGGCGATCCTCTGACGATTGAATTTCAAGATTTATGGATATTACTGATTGTTTTGGGGATTAATATTTTTGTCGCCTTTTATGAACGAGCCGTCGGTCAACGCATTGGCAGTGGTATTTTAGTTGCGGATGCCAAACATACCATGAGTGATGTTTGGGTGACGATTATGGTTTTGGGGGGATTATTGGGAGTGGTTTTAGGCTATCCTCTTTTAGATGTGCTATTAGCGTTTCCCGTGGCTCTATTGGTATTTTATAGTGGTTGGGAAGTTCTCAAGGATAATTTACCCTGGTTAGTGGATGAAATGGCGATCGCTCCGGAAGCCATTCATGATACCGTCATGGAAGTTCCAGGTGTGCTAAACTGCCATGATATTGCCTCACGGGGAATTGTTGGCCGGCAAGTCTTTATTGAAATGCATCTGATTGTCGATGCGATCGATGTGGCAACTTCCCACGAAATTACCGAAGCAGTAGAAGCCCATTTACAGGAAAAATATCACCCCGTTCGGGTTCTCATTCATGTAGAACCTCCCGATTATCGCTCCAACCAAATTACGTTTCAACCGTAAGCGAATCCTTGAGAATTACTTTGGGTTTTCCACAGAATCACCTAGAGCGATACCCCCTAGGGAATAGGGAATAAGGAATAGGGAATAGTTTATGATAGCAAGGTTTCAAGATAGATTGGTGTCCCAACTTATATTTTACTCCGATCTATTTTTCCACAATTTACTCGTGTTTTTCCACAGGTTTAGGGCGATAGATCCCCATCATCTGCCCATCGGATTAGAGGGAAAAGAGGGGAGGATCGGCGAGTGTCATCCGTTAATAGCATTACTCTTTAAGGTTGCTATTAATTCCGGTATCTGGTGTATCCCCTCTTCTGGGGTATGAATCATCTGTAGCAAACATCTAAGGATTTGATATTAATTGTCTTCCCCATTACCCGCCAAAGGGCTAGATTTTATTCCCATTCAATCGTTCCAGGAGGTTTGGAGGTAATATCATAAACCACCCGATTTACCCCTTTCACTTCATTCACAATACGATTAGAAATGGCTTCTAAGAGATCGTAGGAAACCCTTGACCAATCCGCAGTCATGCCATCTTCACTGGTAATAAAGCGCAATACCACGGGGTGAGCATAGGTGCGTTGGTCTCCCATTACTCCAACACTGCGAATGGGTAAAAGAACGGCAAACGCTTGCCAAAAGTCATGATAAATCCCTCGCTTGCGAATTTCATCTCGGACAACAAAATCCGCATCTCGGAGAATGTTTAGTTTGTCAGCGGTGACTTCTCCGAGAATGCGAATGGCTAAACCTGGACCGGGGAAGGGATGACGTTGGACAATTTCTTCTGGGAGACCAATGGAGCGTCCGAGTTTGCGGACTTCATCTTTAAACAGTTTTCTCAGGGGTTCAATCAGCTTAAATTGTAGGTCTTTGGGTAGTCCTCCCACGTTGTGATGGCTTTTAATTTTGACGGCTACCCGTTCGCCGGTTTTCGGGTCCATGTTGGTATCGGCCGATTCAATCACATCGGGGTAGAGGGTTCCCTGAGCGAGATAATCAAAGGGGCCTAAGCGTTTGGATTCTTCTTCAAAGACGCGGATAAATTCATGGCCGATACGTTTGCGCTTGACTTCGGGATCGCTTACTCCTTCAATGGTTTTTATGAAGCGATCGCGGGCTTCGATATATTCCACATGAATATGGAATTGTCCTTCAAACATTTCTATCAAGGATTCGGGTTCGCCTTTTCGCATAAATCCTTGGTCGATGAACATACAGGTGAGTTGATCGCCGATCGCTTTATGCAGTAAAAAGGCTAAGGTTGAAGAGTCAACTCCTCCGGATAGGGCGAGTAATACCCGTTGATCGCCCACTTTAGCGCGAATTTCCCGGATGGACTCTTCCACAAATGCTTCTGTTGTCCAAGTGGGTTCGGCATCACAGATATGATAGACAAAGTTGCGAATTAGGGCGATACCGCCAATCGAGTGAACCACTTCGGGATGAAATTGTACGCCATAGAGTTTCCGCTCGTGATTGGCGATCGCCGCACAGCGCGTATTATTAGTATGGGCAAGAATTTCAAATCCTTCTGGCAGAGCTAAACAGGAATCTGCATGACTCATCCACATGGTGTTGCCATTATCTACGTTAGTAAATAAATCCGTGGGATCGTCAATAAACAGGGCTGCTTTTCCATATTCACCCCGTTCTGCTTTTTCCACTTTACCGCCTAATTGTTGCACCATCAATTGCATCCCATAGCAAACACCCAGAATAGGGATACCCATGTGGAAAATTTGGGGATCGCACTGGGGCGCTCTCGGAGCGTAAACTGAGTTGGGTCCACCAGAAAGAATAATGCCTTTAGGATTAATCCTTTGAATTTGTTCTACAGGGGTTCGATAGGATAGAACTTCTGAGTAAACTTGGGTTTCTCGAATTCGACGGGCAATCAGTTCAGAGTATTGGGAACCGAAATCGAGGATAACGATCATTTGGCGATTCAAGGCGCGAATCGGAGGTGTAGGAAGAGAGGTTTGGGTTTGCACAGTCATAAGCAGTGGTCGATGCGATCAATAACAGGAATACAAGACTTTTAGTTGTGCGTAGGGCGAACTGAAGGCAAGTGCCCGCTCGTCGTAGGGGTGAATAATGATTGATCTTTTCAGGGTATCACAAGAGCGAACCTCTGATGTTTATATTTTCGCATGAGTGAAGAATAATCTGGCGATCGCGATCAAAGAGAACGGAGCCAACGGTTACCTGTTGCTGGGTTTGCTTATAGATATAGGCCCCAGATCGGCGATCGATTTGGGTCACGATTTCCCCATAAACTCGCTCGACCCAGTTTTCCCCTGATTCCTGTTCCCACTGACGCAGTTGCTCTAAGCCTTCTTGTACGGTTTTAGCACTCAATAGAGCGTGTAATTTGTCTCCTGGCAGACCGACCTTTGCCCCATAAGCGGTTAAAATTTCTAAGCGGCCATCAGCTAGATCGTGGTGCGTATGGAAAATGCCCCCCGCTAACTTAATGAGTTTGCCATGATAGCCCCATAAAATAATCTCCTTAACCTGTTGCGCTCCTGCTTCCGCTAACATGGGGCCTAACCAATTGGCTGTTTTGACGATTTGTTGGGGATCGATACCCTTTTGTTGAGCTAAGGCTAAACCATTTTCACCTAAGCAGAAAAATAGGCGATCGTGTTGCTGCGCTTTTTCCTGTAAAATTCGTCGAAATTGGCTTAACTGTTCCGGAGAACTCAAAGGTTGAGAAATACCTGTCGTTCCCAATAAAGACAATCCTTCCACTATTCCAAAGGCTTCTAGAGAGGTACGTTTGGCTAAATTCCGTCCTTCCGGAAGCACTAAAGTAACGCGAATGCTTTGATTGGGGGATAATTGCGATTTAAGATTGCGATCGAGTAGTTGCCGAGCATAGCCATAAATGGCTGCTTTTCCTTCACGATCCACCTGTTTCCCAATTCCTTCTCCTCCTTCAATTTCAATCCGATTCTCAGATTCTGATGCTGTCGTGGATAAAGTTTCGACTAACGCCCAAACGGGAGTATAACGGGTCAAATCCAGATTATCACCCGGGTCACTATGACTGATCCCCAAGGCCATTCTAGGTCGAATTCTGGAGACTTCGGCGATCGCCACATTGACCGTTTCGGCAGGATCGATTAAATCTAGAGATACACTCTCGATCTCTTGTGTCCCATTTAAACACTTCAATGCTGCCACCGCTGAAGCAGCCGCAAAGACAGGTAAGGTATATCCAGGGCGAGGTGAACTCAAATCTTTACTTATCTATAGGGGTCAAACTAACAAGCAGGAAGGGATTTGAACCCTATGCTACCATATATATTGTCCTCATCTATGGCTTGAATGCGATCGCGCTTCTGGCGATAGGCCTCTAGCGCAAGTTGTTCGATGTTATTAGAATTATTCATGGTTTTCCCCTGCTGGGTTGTACTGTTCGCAGAAGAGAAATCCCCCTGAAACTTTCCACTCTGTAATGGTGCGAAACTTGCGCCAAAGAGGATGGGGCAAGTTTCGCACCATAACTGGATAAATTTCTTCCCCACTTCTTGGCGCTGCTTGAGGGGCATTCGCCTCAGCCCTTGTTGCAGATAGCCATGTATTTGAGCGTCTGTATCTCCTCAGAATTCGAGGATCTTCAAATCGATAGAATACGGCGATCGGCTAATGCCTAAATTCCCCCTCACTTGGGTGTTTGGGACGAAAATTTCTACTACATTCATGTGCCTCTGGGTAGCCACCAATTGGCAAAACAGTAGCAAGACGGTGGCTGTCCACTGCTTTGCTACCGCTCAGATTAGAGAATTAATCAACCTGAGTTCGGGATAAGGGGAGAAGGAACAATGATGATTGGTTGGGCTTGAGGGCGAGATCTCTTTGGGGGACTAGTCCCCCAAACCCCCTACTGGGGAACGAGAGCG